>DTRK01000092.1 GCA_012965955.1 Flavobacteriales bacterium | reverse complement strand
AGACCGGCTCTGGTACATTATAAACTCCTTTTGACATATCTACTATATTTAATGCTAGAACATTCTCATTAATCCGAAGTTGGCTAATTAAGGGCGTGGGGTACAACCATCACAAATTCAGGAATATTGACATAAAACCGCTCTCCTGTATTCGATCTCTCCATCAGATAAGTGCCATGCATTTTGCCAATCTCCGTAGACAAATCACACGCAGAAGTGTATTCATGCGAATCGCCCGGGTCAAGAGTAGGCTGTTCACCAACCACTCCCTTTCCTTCAACCTCTCTTTTTTCACCGCTGCTCTCAAAAATATGCCAATGACGCCTGAGTAAACGGACTGTTTCGCTCCCGCAATTCTCAATGGTAATTGTGTAAGAGAACAAAAACATCGAATTCACCGGCTGCGAATGAGTAGGTTCGTACGCCGTGTCGACCGAAATTTTAATCCCCTCTGTGACTTCCGTAATCATAGCTCCTAAAAACAGAATTTGGTTATTCCCAGATACAA
Organism: Flavobacteriales bacterium; assembly: GCA_012965955.1. Classification (GTDB taxonomy): domain Bacteria; phylum Bacteroidota; class Bacteroidia; order NORP154; family NORP154. Next base: position 3,688 of record DTRK01000092.1, on the reverse strand, counting down.
TATTAGTGAAAAATCAGTAACGAGAATCAAACTTCTTGACAGCAATCAGACGGTTGTAGTTGTCGCTGGCTGAAGTATTGTAAACGTAAATTGTGTACTCATTTTCCGTATCGTAATGGCTGCCTTCAATCAGTGTTGCATCACCACTCTTCTTGCCATCCTCCAGATATACATACATGTATTCATAATAACCTTGCTTTAATGGCATAGTCAGTTCGTAAGCAAACTTCTTGTAATTGTATTTGAGCTGGGAAGCAGTTGAATACCCCCAATTTGTCAACGCTCCGTAGACGTATATGTTACCGTTGATCATTGGCGCTTCATATGGCAGCGTAAAATGAACAAGGGCATAGTCCGCTTCTATCTCGCTGTCCTTGCCTTCATCATTCCTGATGAACATCCTCCCATTAATATCTGAGTGTGAAGAATATCGCAGAAATGAGCGTGGCTTCTCATTATAGAGATATACATGATTTCCTGCCGAATCGAATTCGTATGCTTTGATGAACTCTGACTGAAATCTGAAACTCTTGAATTCAAAATTCCTGAACTCATTGCAACCGTTAAAAACATTGTCCTGATCATAATCATATATCAATTCATTGTCCCGAACAAATACAGGAGCCAATCCTTCCACCAGATTATCCCACCTTCCATTTTGCTGAATGACCACGTATATCTCACCGTAAGGGTTGTATATTGAATACCCTTCATGCCTGATCGTAAAATCGACTTCTTGCTTATAGTTTTTATCATTGATTAGGGTTGCCTTTCGAACGCGAGGCAATACGGTAACCCTTGATTCCACAACCATGAATCGTTTGGTAATTACTGGTTCGTCTGGCTTGTCCTCTTCATATACTTTGATCAAATAATTGCCAGACAGGGTGAGTTTCATTTCCTCATTGGGTATTTCCAGATTAAAGTGAGTGAAGGACTTTAGTGTATTAAATGAATACGCGTATTCAGTAATTTGATTATCTGTAAATCCCACGATATAATCAGGCGGAGACAGCTCTGAATCTTCCCACTTGGCGGTACAGTGAATAATTGTGTAGTGGTAATTAACCTGCTCTTCACCCAGGTCATCAAAACTTAACTTTAGTGATTCATGAGAATTCAGCTCTAAGATGGGAGCTGCTAGCGGAAATCCGGTTTTATGCAACTGTACCGTTTTAATATTATTAGCATAAATATGGTCTTCATATCTCAGAAAAACATCCTCGAAATAATCTTCAGTGCTGTCCACCAAACCGCCTTCATCCCCCCCACCATTGACTAAATCCACATTACTGCCTTCAACCTCCTGAATTTTGCCAGAAGTTCTGCATCCTGTAATAGCATTGCCCGTGGCCCAGCATAGCAAGACAATGAAGGCAAAATTGCGGTATTTATACAGATGGCGCACGTACTTCCTCAAAATGGCAAAGATAAACGTTATCGCCTATGCCTGTAGGTTTATCTAAAAAACTGACTTTCCTAATGTAAAACTGAAAAATTGCATACTTTTGTTCTGAAAATCAAGGCTCCCTTGAGCCATTGGGTATGGCAGAAACTGTCAAAATCAGGAAGGGACTGAACATCAAGCTGAAAGGCAAAGCTGAGAAAGTCTACGTGGATGTTCCGATTTCCGAAACGGTAGCGGTCAAGCCTACTGACTTCACAAACCTACGGGTTAAATTGCTTTGCCAGGTTGGCGACGAAGTCAAAGCTGGCACTGCATTATTCTGTGACAAGGACAATGACAAAGTAGTTTTTACATCACCAGTTAGTGGAGAGGTTGTAGAGGTCAAACGTGGTGACAAAAGAAGAATTCTAGAGATAAAAGTTCTTGCTGATAAAGAGGTTATATACGAGCCTTTTAAGCAAGCCAACCCGGCTGATCTTTCAAGAGAAGAAATAATCAAATGGATGTTGAAGAGTGGCACCTGGCCTTTGATTCGCCAACGCCCCTTTGAAATAATTGCAAATCCTGAGGATATTCCGAAGGCAATATTTATTTCAGCGTTCAATTCTGCTCCTTTGGCGCCGGACAATGACTTTATTCTTCATGGTCATGGAGAAGAATTTCAGGCTGGACTCGACGCGGTTGGCAAGCTATCGGGCGGCAAAGTACATTTGAACATCAATGCCAGCGCCACTGCTTCAAAAGTGTTCACAAATTCTACTGGTGTTCAAATCAATAAAATTTCAGGCCCTCATCCCGCTGGTAATGTTGGGGTGCAAATACACCACATAGATGCGGTGAATAAGGGAGAAGTTGTATGGCATCTTTCACCCCAAGACGTACTGATGGTAGGCCGTCTTTTTATTGGGGGTAAATATGACGCCTCCCGGGTTGTCGCTTTAACTGGCTCCGAAGTGAAGAAAACCAGATATCATAAGACAATTATTGGCACATCGATCAAGAACATGATTGCTGACAACATTGTGGGAGATAACGTGAGATATATTAGCGGAAATGTTCTTACTGGGACCCAAATTGATGCTGATGGTTATCTGGGATTTTACGATGCCCAGGTCACTGTTATTCCAGAAGGGAACGAATCCAGGTTCTTGGGATGGTTAGCTCCTGGTTTTGATAAATTTAGCTTATCAAGAACTTTTTTCTCCTGGCTAACTCCTGGAAAGGAATACGCTTTAAATTCAAATATGAATGGAGAGTCAAGAGCTTATGTTGTTACCGGACAATATGAACAAGTACTACCCATGGATATCTATCCTGTTCAAATGTTGAAGTCAATAATGATCGGAGATGTGGAGCAGCTGGAAAATTTGGGAATTTATGAGGTGGCTGAAGAGGATTTCGCTCTTTGTGAGTATGTATGCACTTCAAAAGTGGAGGTTCAGGACCTGATACGACAAGGACTGGACATGGTTAAGAAAGAATGTTAAACTGACGGAAAATTGCAATTCTTAAGGAACACACTAGATAAGGTTAGGCCCAACTTTGAAAGGGGAGGGAAATTGGCGAAGTTCCTTCCTGCATACGATGCGATAGAAACATTTCTGTTCGTTCCCGGACACACGTCTAAAAGCGGGTCTCACATTCGTGACGGTATCGATATGAAAAGAACGATGATCACAGTGGTTCTTGCTTTGATCCCCTGCTTGTTATTTGGTATCTGGAATGCCGGTCACCAGCATTACCTTGCACTGGGTCAGTTTCTCAACCCTGGAGATGGGATGTCCGAGAAATTAATATTTGGGATGATCAAAGTGCTCCCAATAGTCGGAGTGGCATATGGAGCAGGATTAACGGTTGAGTTTATTGCTGCAATCATTAGAAAAGAGCAAGTGAATGAGGGGTTCCTGGTATCTGGAATGCTTATTCCTCTGGTTATGCCAATGGATGTGCCGTTGTGGATGGTGGCACTTGCAACAATCTTTGCAGTGATCATTGGTAAGGAAGTATTTGGTGGAACGGGAATGAACATAATGAATCCAGCGCTGACGGCGAGGGCTTTTCTGTTCTTTGCCTATCCTACTAAGATGTCTGGAGATAGCGTATGGGTGGATTCCACCCCAGAGGCCGGAGAAGCAGTAATTGACGCATACTCAGGAGCTACGCCTTTGGCACAAGCAATAGAAGCAGGCAATAATGTGACAACTGTGAATCAAGATCCGCTATCATTTATGGACATGTTCCTTGGATTTATGCCTGGGTCTATAGGTGAGACGTCTACGC
>DTRK01000091.1 GCA_012965955.1 Flavobacteriales bacterium | reverse complement strand
ATGGGATGGACGCCAGCTCAATTTCCGTGAACCCGGTATATGCATCATCAACCGACCTTCACGTCGGTGCCGTAGCGTTGATGGGAACGGCAGAACCGTCTTTAGGCATAGACGATGATTTTGACGGACAGCTACGTGATCCGGTCACCCCAGACATAGGGGCAGATGAATTTTTCTGTGTGACACCGACCTTTAGCGTGTCCATCTCCAATCCGTGCCTCGGTGACAGTACCACCTTCGTTGACAACTCAACTGATCTTGAAGTGGGCTCCACCTGGGAATGGTATTTCGACAATACTCTTGTCTATACTTCATACGTTGGGGGAGAGACAGTGAGCTATCTGTATAGCAGTGGAGGCACGCAAACGGCGAGCCTGGTCATTTCTCAAATTGCCGGGTGTGTTGACACATTTGTAATGGCGCCGGTTGTCAATACCTTCCCGGTTTTGTCTCTTAGTTCAACGGGTGTTTATTGCGATTCTTCCAACGGAACAGCCAGCGTAGTTGCAAGTAGTGGGACTGCACCTTACACGTACAACTGGTCGTCAGGGGCGGCCTCTTCCATGGCTACAGCACTCGATATTGGATTGTACACGGTCGCGGTTACTGATGACAATAACTGTACAACACTGGACACTGTCAGGGTGGGAGAGTCTATGGAGGTAGCTGTTACGCTAATTCAGGGATCCACTTGTGGAAATTCAGATGGCATTGCCCAGGTTGACAGCGTTACCGGCGGCTATCCGCCTTATGATTATGTTTGGTCAACAGGTGATACTACCTATACGGATTCGTCCTTATATTCGGGAATACACTATGTGAGTGTCATAGATGTGAACGGATGCGTCGCGTTTGGAACCGTCACCGTAAGTGACATCGGTGCTGGGGTGAGTGTGGGCCTTTTGTCGCAAACGGATAATATGTGTTTTGGAGACCAAAATGGTATAATCAGCACTGCGGTTTTCGGAGGCACCTCTCCTTATGACATAGTGTGGTCCAATGCTGCTACAACGCAGGGTATTTCCGGGCTGGGCAATGGAATATATGAAATTGTGGTGACAGATGCCTTGGGTTGTGTGGCTGCAGAATCCTATACAATTACGTCGCCGGATGACATTGCAGTGTCGGTGGTGGTTTCTAACGCGAGCTGCGGCGTGTCTGATGGGAGCGCGGTAATCACGGCCAATGGAGGAGTGCAACCATATACCTACTCATGGAGTTCGGGTGGTAACAATCAAGTTGCGAGTGGGCTAGCAGCGGGCATATACTCCGTCACGCTAACTGATGCCAATGGCTGTACTGAAGTAGCAGGTGTAGTTATCAGCAACATTGGAGGCCCGGTAATTACGGTCAACTCGATAACAGAGGTCAACTGTATCAATCCGGCAATCGGGGCTATTGACATTGATGTAACAGGAGGATTGCCAGGTTACAGCTACTTGTGGTCAAATGCTGCAGTTACGGAAGACATTTCAGGGTTAACTGTTGGCAATTATACGGTTACCGTGACGGATACAAATGGGTGTGCTGGCACCGCAACCATAGACATCAATGAGTCGGTTCCGGTCACGCCAGAGATTTGTATTGTGACTGTGGATACCGCTACCGGATCAAATTTGATTGTCTGGGACAAGCAAATTGGACCAAATATTGATTACTTTAACATATACAGGGAGGGAACGCAAAGTGGCATCTATTTTCTCGTTGGGTCTAGACTCTTTATTGATGAGAGTTCCTTTGTGGATTCCTTCGCCAATCCACAGATTCGTTCCTGGAGGTACAGGTTAACCGCAGTTGACGCATGTGGACAGGAATCGCAGATGAGCGGCATTCATAAGACGATGCACCTTACGATCAATGTCGGTTTAGGGGGTGAAACAAATCTGATCTGGGACGATTACAGCGGAATTCAATGGCAATCCTTTGTAATTCAAAGAGGTCCAGACGTTTATTCTTTGGATACGATAAGCGTCGTGTCAAGCAATGTGCATGCTTACGTTGATCTCTCACCTCCGGCAGGGACGAAGGTATATCTAGTAACAACTGATACCCTTCCACAAGCCTGCCAAGCCAAAAAAGTGAAGAATTTTAACTCTTCAAAATCAAATACATCATCTGTAGGAGGTGTCACCGACTCTTTGTCAAGCAGCATCTCATCTACCAATGCGACACAAGGAAATTGCGATGGAAGTGCAACGTTTTCTGTAACTGGTGGTGTTGCGCCTTATGCATATGCGTGGGGTACCAGTCCCGTTCAAACGGATTCGGTGGCAACGGGTTTATGTGCGGGCACCTATGGGGTAACGGTTACAGACGCTAACGGGGATACTATTTCATCTTCGGTAACGGTTGTGGAGGATGTAAACCTCTCGGGAACAACATCTACAAACAATGCAACTGCTGGCAATTGCGATGGCAGTGCAACGATGTCTGCAATCGGGGGAACGCCTCCCTATACCTATGCATGGGGCACTTCTCCGGTGCAAACAGATTCAATAGCCACCGGTTTATGCGCGGGCACCTATGGGGTCACCGTTACCGATGCCTTGGGTGACACGATATCTGCTTCGGTGACCATTACTGAAAACCAGAACCTGTCCGGTACTTCAACCACTACCAATGCCACGGCAGGTAATTGCGATGGTACTGCGACGGTGACGGCTGCAGGTGGGTCACCTCCATATACCTATACGTGGAATACCACACCTACACAAACCACAGCCACTGCAACCGGACTTTGCGCAGGCAGCTATTCCTGTACTGTACAGGATTCAGCGGGCGGTTTGGTGATCGTAAATGCTACGGTGATCGAAGATCAGGCGCTTGTAGCGACAGCATCGGCTGTGGATGCCAGTTTCGGCATCTGTGATGGTACTGCCACCGCAGTGGTAACAGGCGGGTTCCCACCATATACGTACACATGGAGTACTGTTCCGGTGCAAACGACTGCTACGGCCACTGGCCTGTGCCCGAATAACTACACTGTGTTCGTTCAGGATTCTACAGGTGGCACTACAACGGCAGCAGCAACTGTTGGTGAGGTGGTGTCGATCGCGCTAATTGATTTGGAAGAAAGTTTGTCACTCTATCCAAATCCCAGCGACGGGTCATTTGGTATCTCCTTTATTTACAGGGAGGGAGCTGATGTCGTTCTGAGACTGTTCGACATGAAAGGTGGCATTATCTGGCAAGAGACGGTCCTGACCACCTCAAATAGGACCGTGGTGGATGTTGATCTTGACTCACCCGTATCAGGCATTTATCAGATGCAGGTGCTTACCGGAACGGGAATGATAACCCGAAAGGTGCTGGTCGAATAACTCCGGAAATTTTGTAAACCCTTCGTCAAGTCCCTTCGGGTAAAGTCTGGAAGGGATAGTATGAGATTTTCTTAAATTTACGCCTGCCTGCCGTACTCACTGAAGCTTTAGCGAAAGTGATGGAGGCCGGCACCTCGCAAATCCTATCGGTGCTTATGATCTCCGATTGAATTGAACTAATTGTTCAAATGGGGCCGGTATTATTAATGGAAATCTGTGGCGCAAGTAGCAGTACATAAACAAAATAGCTCGAACCTTCACAGCATACTGCTGCTGTTAGCATTCCTGGAAGGTGCTACAGTTATGGCCGTCGAGATGCTCGTCGCCAAAATGATTGCACCCCTATATGGTGCCTCACTTTATGTTTGGTCCTCAATTATTGGCGTCACCCTTATCGCATTGGCTGCCGGATATTTTTTAGGAGGCAAAGTCTCTGAAAAATATGCCGGACTAAATACCTTATTGAAATTGATATTCACAGTTTCGATGATCTTGGGACTTTTGACGGTCACGGCTTCAGGCATTATAAGTTCGGTGAGCGGGTATTCGATTAGAACGGCATCATTCTTTTCAGCATTTATTTTGTTAGGAGCGCCAATGACCCTGTTGGGGATGGTCCCTCCCTTGATCATTGGTACACTAACCAGTCTTGTTAAGGATTCTGGTAGAGTCTCCGGGATGGTGTATGCAATCTCCACGGCCGGTGGAATTTTTGCGACTCTGACTATCGGGTTTTACGTCCTTCCGGCATACGGAATAAAAGGTCCATTACTTATGATTGCAGCTATTTTAATGGCTTTTACGATAGCCGGATTTATCAAAGGGAAAAAGCCCTTATTTCCAGTGGTGGGAATACTTGTCATGCTGGCCCTGGTGAAGGTTCATTATACCAAGCCACCCAGAATGAAAGCCATTAAAATAATCAAGCAATTGGAGAGTGTTTATGGTCAGATAAACATCATTGACAATATGTATAAACAGGAGCGCATTTTGGTGATCAATAATATTACCCAAACCCTGGTAAATTTTGATGCATTGAATGTTTCCCAAATGGGATATGTGCATAATCTGTCAATATTTTCCAGCTTGGCGCTCAATGATAATCCAGACGCTAAAGCGCTTCTTTGCGGTCTTGGCGGTGGGAGTATAATGACCGAATTAACGACAATGGGATTTGAAGCTGATGCAGTGGAAATAGATCCCCGAATGCCAGAGTTGGGAACCAAATATTTTGAATTTGATAAGAAAAGCTGCGAAATCTATATCGATGATGCCAGGCATTTCTTGAGAAATAGCAGCAAGGAATATGACTTGATTGTTCTCGATCTTCTCACTAGCGAGGTACAGCCTTCGCATATATTCACCATTGAAAACTTTAAACATTTGCACAGTCTCCTATCAGATGAAGGTATCCTGATTATCAACTTTCAAGGTTATATTTATGGCGAGGAAGGAAGGGCTTCCAGAAGTATTTTGAAAACATTACTAGCTGCAGAGTATAAGGTTAATGTGTTTTTCAATCCTGAGGAGATCAGGAAGATCGTAACAGATATCTTTTTCATTGCATCCGCCAACGAACTTAATTTTGAGGAGTTGGATTACGCTAAAAGAAATTCTTGTTGCCGCCGGGCACTATTGGACTTAACTCATCTTCATGCTCCGACAGTATTTGATCTGGAAGATGCCATTTTGCTTACAGATGACAATGGGCCTATATTAGATCTGTATGCCAGAAAGGGAAATGATGACTGGAGGTCCGACTTCGTCAATGAGTACCGTATTTGGACCGAGCAGAAGTTAAATGTCCCGCTCTTCTAAAAAGTCAGCGTTATATCACTACTGATTTTAATGATTAACTATTCTAAGTATTGCCTATTTTTGGTGCTCGCTGTTCGCGAGCATTTCTATTGATCAGATTTTGTTAATTCTGTTATGAATACGGTACGATCGCGATTATTCTTGTTCATCATTCTCGCGCTTTGCGTTCTTGGTTTAGGGGTGCTACAAGCTCAGGAGCCAAATTCCGCCGATCTTGGGGGTAGTACGCGTATCACGAAAAGTATTGAGACTGGATTATTGCCCTTAAGGAACTTTTCTTCTTTGGAATACGATGCACGTCCTCAGAATTGGGCTTTGGTGAGAGACCATCGGGGGGTGATGTATTTTGGAAATAATGAGGGCATCCTCGAATTTGACGGAATAAGGTGGCGTAAGATACCGTCTCCTGATGAAACTACTATACGATCATTAGCAATCGATGATAATGGCAGGATCTATGTGGGAGCCCAGGGTGACTTTGGATTCCTTTCCCCGGATTCATCGGGAAAACTTCAATATCGCTCTTTACTACATAAGCTGCAGAGCCGGGATAGAGAGTTCGCAGATGTCTGGCGTACGTTAGTGACCGGGGATGGGGTTTACTACCAATCTTCTGATATTATATTCTTGTATCACAATGATACGATCAAGACTTGGCATGCGGAAAAGGATGTGGAAACGAACAAGAGTTATCACCTCATGTTTTATGCAAATGAAACAGTGTATGTGAGGCAGAGAGGCATTGGATTGAAAAAGATGATCGGAGACCAATTGGTCCTGGTTCAGGGCGGGGAAGTATTTCCAGAAGATAAGATTTACTTTATGACGGATTTTTACGGGAAAGACGTCGACAAAGAACCTCGAATTCTGCTTAATACAAGATCTCAAGGATTATTTACAATGTCACCCACCCCGAAAGATTATTATCCTGCGGATAGACGGAATCCAGAACACACTAACAAAATTGTATCATTTAAGACCGATATTGATGAGTTCCTAATTGAGAACTTGATCTATAACGGCATACAACTCGGTGACAGTACATTCTCAGTTGGTACGCTTGGTGACGGTTTAGTAGTTCTGGACAAGGGTGGTAAGCTCCAACAGGTATTAAATAAAAGCACAGGATTACAAGATGGTACCATCTACTCTCAGTACATGGATGACCAGGGTATGATGTGGTTGGCACTTGCAAATGGAATCTCTAAGGTTGAGATTAATTCGCCGATGACCATCTTTAACGATGAATCCGGACTTGCAGGGGTGATTCAAGACATCACAAGGACTGATGACATTGTCTACGTAGCAACACTGTTGGGTGTGTTTTATATGCCGACGCTCGAGAGCAAATTAAGGGATGACAATGTTGACCACGAAAATCTTGAGGCATACGAGCCAAGATTTAATAAGATAGCTAACCTCACTACTGAATGTTGGGATTTACTTACCTATGAAGATGGTCAAAAGGAGATACTGTTAATTGCATCAAACACTGGGATTTATAAGATTGAGGGGGGTAACCTCTCTCAAATTGCCACGAATGATACCTGGAAAATGTATCGGTCGAAGCTTGATCCATCGCGGGTTTATCTTGGCACGGCTAAGGGCTTGGCATCCATCTACTATTCTAATGGCGAATGGATAGATGAGGGTATGATCGACGGTGTTGAGGGTGAGATACGAAACATTTATGAAGATAATCAGGAGAACCTATGGCTTTCAAATGGGGAGGATGTGCTCTATAAGATGAAGATTCTTGCATTCAAGAATGATAAAATAGATGAAATTGAATTGACGGCTCTTGATAGTACATCCGGTATGCCGCTGAGAAATATTTCAATGCAATCTGTGAAGAACAAAGTGCTTTTTGCATCGGATGGGGTGTATAACTATGATGCGATTTCGGGCAAGTTTGTTGCCTCAGACATATTAGGCGATAAATTTGCGGGAGTAGATTATGGCATTCACAGGATGTCGATCGATCCTTCTGGGAAAGTCTGGATGGTCGCATACAGGTCATCAGACAATAAGATAGATATTGGGTATGTTGATCCTGAAAGGGTGGAAGGAGATGAGCAAGATCCGAGTTGGGTGAAGACACCTTTTAAGGGTATTTCAAATGAAATCAAACACGCAATTTTCCATGATGATGATGGAGTGACCTGGCTGGGAGGCCCGGAAGGTTTGTTCCGGTATGATTCTAAGGTTGATAAGGACTATAAGCAGACGTATTATTCACTGATTAGAAAGGTGACCGTGGGAGTGGACTCTGTTGTGTTTTGGGGTGCGCACTATGATTATGATGGCAATGTTAACCTGAAGCAGCATGCAGTCCATGTTCCGACATTGCCATATGATCTAAACTCTATAGAATTTGAGTTTGCAGCTTCGAATTTTCAAACTGGCTCAACGGTTAAATTTAGCTACTTTCTGGAAGGGTTCGATAAAAGTTGGTCAGATTGGAATGATGAGGCGAAGAAAGAATACACCAACCTGCCTGAGAAAGAATACAAATTTAAGGTGAAGGCGATTGATACTTATGATCATGAGAGTGTAGAGGCCGTATATGCCTTCACCATCAAGCCCCCATGGCATCGAACGTTGTGGGCTTACATTGCATATGTGCTTGCCTTTATTGCTTTTGTATATGCGGCTATTACAGTTTCTACCCGGGGATTGCAGAAGATCATCAAAGAGAAGACAGCTGATATCGTCGCCCAGAAAGAGGTGATCGAAGAGAAGAACAAGGACATTACTGACAGTATCAACTATGCGCAGAAGATACAGGAGGCGATTCTTCCTAGTCATGAAGACATTACAAAGCACTTGCCTGAGAATTTTGTCCTTTTCAAGCCTAAGGATATTGTGAGTGGTGATTTTTACTGGTTTTCTGAGCGAGATGGCAAAGCACTCATTATAGCAGCGGACTGTACCGGCCATGGTGTGCCCGGTGCCTTTATGAGCATGATTGGTAATTCATTGCTTAATGAGATCGTTAATGAAAAAGGCGCTACGCAACCTGCCGAGATTCTTCAAAAGCTGAAGGAGGGGGTTATCAAGTCCTTGAGCCAAACCGGGGAGGCCGGTACGCAGAAGGATGGCATGGACATCGCCTTGTGCGCATTTGACATGGCCAATCTGAAATTGGAGTTCTCTGGTGCATACAACCCATTGTTCAGAATACGCAATGGTGAATTGGAGGAAACAAGATCAGATAGAATGCCCATTGGTGTGTACAGTGATGATGGAGGTAAGGTTTTTACCAATTATCCCATGGACATGGAGAAGGGTGACATGTACTACTTCTTTACAGATGGTTTTGTAGACCAATTTGGCGGGCCCAAGGGCAAGAAATTTATGGGTAAGCGATTCAAGGCATTGCTAATGGAGCTCCACCAATTGCCCATGAATGAGCAGAGCCGTAAATTGGATGAAGTGATAGAGGACTGGAAAGCTCATGTTATGGGAGATGGCAACACCTACGAACAAATGGATGATATTCTCATCATTGGGGTGAGGGTGTAAATTATTAAACACCCTGTTGTATTATTTGGTATTTCCCTCTACTTTTGCACACCTTGTAATACTCCTCCTTAGCTCAGTTGGTTAGAGCATCTGACTGTTAATCAGAGGGTCCTTGGTTCGAGTCCAAGAGGGGGAGCAAGTAGATCAGGCACTTACGGTATTATTCCGTGAGTGCTTTTTCTTTTTGTGCACACATACATGCACACTTTGATGAAGATATTAACCTTTATAGTGGCCCGGTAGCCAAATTAGATGTTTCGCATAAAAGATGGCTATATGGGGCATGAGATAATGAATCAAGTTTATATGATTACCTACCCTTCAGGCAAGATATACATTGGCAAAGACAGCTACGGTAACCCCAGATACTTCGGAAGTCCTGATCCAGACATTATCAATAATGATTTTGCCATCCTGCCCAAACCCCCCAAACCTAAGCCTCTCAATGGATAGGGTTTTATGTTGGTTGCATAAAAGACTAACCCCAATCAATAGGCTCATCTTCCCCAATTTGTCACGTTTTGTATATTAGTGTAAATTAAAAATTTACGCTATGAACACATACGAATGTAATAAATGTGGAATGTCAGTTAAAGCCCAGTGTGGTAAATGCAACGTTCCTTTAGAAAACGACTATCTGACATTAGACGATGGTGGACAAGTGCAAATCTCTAAATGTCCTTCATGCGAAGGGAAAATTAAATCTCCCCAGTGCTGTGGTCAAGATATGAGCTGTGAGATGAACTGATTATTTAGACATTGGCATGGCAACGGTCCATTAATCAGTGAAACAAATCACAAAGACTTGAAACAAGATGGATTACAACGAAGGTGATGGAATAACGGTCAATTATGGTATGAAGGACATTTCAAAGACGGGGAATGTATTTCTGGTAAACGCTGGGATAAAGACGGCGATCCAAAATAACTAACCCCCAACCCTAACCCTCTCCAGTTATCCGGCTCTTGAGGTGTTACCCTTCTTACTCCTGACCTAAGATTTCATTCCCGCCCTTTTTGTGTCTTTTTTAGTAGCTTTAACATAATTACATGGGTTAGATCCGTATTGGTTCATCCATATAGTACTCGTACTAAAGCCGATTTCACTCCTAAGTGTGAAAGTTCGCCCTCGGTCGTGGTTATTTTTGAGTATTTTACACATACTTAGTTGCCGAATGCTAAATTATTGGTTAAACGAGATTTAACAAATGAACACAACATATAACATGGTTCTTTATACTTGTGTTCAAAGTAGTTGAAAGTGAGAACTGCTGTAACAATACTTCAATTATTCTGTGTCTTGTTCGTGGCTGCTTTTCTTCAGTCGTGCAAGAAGGACGGTGAAATTATCCCAGGCAACAACGCCCCATATTACGATGGGATTCCTTCTGTGGTGATTGAGAATTACATCAATAGGCTCTTTATTGACTTGCTTGGCAGGGAACCCCTGGATGTGGAGATGGCAATCGAGCTCGCTGCCCTGAAAGCAGCTGAATTAAATACCAGCGCAAGGAATGTGCTAATAAACAAATTGCAAACAGACGCCACCTTTATTCAAGGCGATTCGTCTTACAAGCACGCCTATTATATCCGTTTTTATGAGCTTTCAAAGGCAAGGATGCTGGAAGGTGCTTCTGATTACCAGATAGATCAGCAATTTATATCGATATTGAGTTTCGGTGTTTACGCTGATTCCATAAGTGGTGACAGCTTTAGTATGGAACTTGGCAAACAAAAAATAAGGTTGCTGGAGGATGTGATGGCCATTCCATATGATTACAGAATGGGTAGCGTGGAGATTAAGGATGTATATGCCCGATTATTGAACAATGCTGTTTATGATGAGATCAATATGAACACGTTTAATTTTTTACGGGCTTCGTTCGATGACCTTTTCTTTAGGTTCCCGACCCAAAGTGAATTTGACAGGGGTTACAATATGGTTGAATTTGACAAGCCTGAAATATTATTTGGCATCTCCGGACAAAACAAGGGAGATTATGTATCCATTATGGTTAACTCCAAAGAGTTTTATGAAGGAATGATCAGGTGGTTGTACCAAACTTTGCTGGCAAGGGAACCAAGTACCACCGAAGTTTATAACCACATGATTACCTTTTACCAGGATCATGATGTCCAAAAGCTCCAGAGGGCAATTTTAATAAAAGATGAATACGCTAATTTTAATTGATAATTTCCTATGGTAAAGTCTCTCTCAGTACGCACAATATTATTGGTCTTCTCGGCGATGTTGCTGTTGCCGGCAAGTTGTAAAAAAGAAGACGATACATACCAGGTAAACTCCGAGTTGATTCTGCCTGCCAGTGCTTTCAAGACCAAATTAAAAACAGACCAGCAGTATGTAGCTATTTTGCATGCAAATCTATTTCAGCAGGCGTTGTCAGCCAATGAGTTGTACGATATTGCACAATGTATTGAATCCATTGGTGACAAGGAAGTTGCCAGGGAAGTGGTTATAAGTAATTTCATGAACAAGCCGGGTGTTCAGATACCAACGGATTCTGCCATGCATGCAGATATTGACAAGTTTATTGTTGAAACCTACGAGCGGTTTTTAGTGCGTGAACCAAGTGAAGCCGAGATTACCTATTTCAAGAATTTTATCTTGTCAGATCCCAATGTAACTCCTGAATTGGTGTATTTCTCTTTTGCGCTTTCCAATGAATACTTGTTTTATTAATCAATAACAGTTTTATGGATAGAAGAAAATTCCTTAACAATACTGCTAAAATTGCTGCGGGGACCATTATCGCACCTTATATTCTGCCGAGCGGCCGGCTGTTTGCGCAAACAGGAAGTCAGCTTGCTGAGCATGTGGTATATGTGTTGTTTGCCGGCGGGGTGCGTCAGCAGGAATCTGTTCTGCAGCGTTACCTTGATGATAGCCAGGGCCTGCCGTATGGAGGTAATATTATGTACAATACCTTCAGTGGTGCTGCGCCTACCCAAAAAATAGTCTATGGCACAGGAGCAGGTGGGCCTAATCCCATTCCTGCAATATTGAGTCAAACCCTGGAAGCCCAGGGTACGGTCTTTAAGGAAGTTTCCAGTTCAACTGCTGGACACTACGGTGGCCTGAATGCATTGCTGCAGGGGAACACGGCAAATACCCAGGGATTAAAGTCGAAGCCGGTTTACCCTACAATTTTTGAATATTTACGGAAACATGGAGGCTTCCCGGCTTCAAAAATTTGGTTTGTAGGAAACGGGATTGGTAATTCTGTGCCGCTTTTGAATTATAGCAATTATGCCGGCTACGGTCCTCAATATGGAGCAAACTTTTTTGCACCCACATTTACCTTTGGAGATGATGGTGTTGATTATTTGTCCAATGCCAAGGTGTACCATCCCGAAGATCAATTGTCGCCAATGTACCAGATGAAATACTTCCTGGATAATAGTTTTAAGAGTGTTGGGAATTCTCTCCCTCTTTTGAACAATACTGAGGAAGAAAAACAGGAGATCAAGTTATTTATTAAGGAAATGTTTGACAAAACAAGTGCTGGCACTATTGATTTTCCCCCTGTGGCAGATAACGGCGATCTGCAAACGATTGGGTATGCATGTGAATTGATGAAGTGGTTTAAGCCTGCCTTGACAGTGGTGAACATGAGCAATGTAGATGGTTGCCATAGTGATTTCACAGGATACCTTAAGAACCTGCACCGGGCAGATCACGGGCTGGGCCACATCTGGGATTGCATTCAGTCCATCCCCGAAATGGCAGGGAATACCATAATGATCGCTATGCCGGAATGTGGCAGAAACCTGGAACCCAACAGTATTAAGGATGCCAATCAGTGGTATGCCTATGACCATTCGGATACAAATGCCAGGCGTGTATTTGGTGTGATGGTAGGTCCTGGTGTACCTGTTGGTTTGCAGTTGGGAAGTGAACAGACACCTATTGGACTCACTACGGATGGGGTACCCACCATTGCGGAAATATTAGGAGGTCCTGCCTTGAAAAACCAGGTGCTGGGCAGCGGCTTTCTGGCTCCTGGTAGCGAGTCTTGGTTTGACCGCGTATAACCATTGAATAACTAAGTTTAATTATCAGGATTTTGAAGTTTTTGAGATGCAAAGTTTTCTTTCTGCTGCTGGGGTTGGCTATGGGCATCGTCTTGCATGCCTGCAGAAAAGACGAACCAATCAATCCATTTGATGACCCCGATTTACAACCACCGGAAGAAACAGTGGCTGTGGAAACCCTGGACCCTAATAGTTTTGCTTATCTGCACAAATATGTTTTCAAACCTACGTGTGCTAATTCCGGGTGCCATGATGGTACGTTCGAACCTGATTACCGAACAATGTACAGTGCGTACAACACCCTGGTTTATCAACCCACCATATCAAATGACAGCAGCAACACATTTACGTACCGGGTGCTTCCTGGTAATGCTGATCTGTCCATTTTGCATGAACGCCTGGTCAATTTCATGGGTTCGGGGATCATGCCTCTGTCTGTTGATCCTGGCTCTGACTGGATCGCGCGTAAGTCATCTTATATTCAGAGTATTACCAACTGGATAAACAATGGTGCAATTGATATGTATGGGAATGCTCCATCTGAGGGAAATTTACACCCTGAAGTTATTGGACTGGTAGGATTTCCCTCCGGAGATACCACAACAGCTTATTCCCGGGTCAATGGCAACAGCTCCCCAATTGGAGTGCCTCCGAATAAGGTTGTTGATTTTTGGTTTGCCATTGCTGATGATGAAACCAGTGCGAGTCAAATGCAATTCAATCAATATAAGCTCAACACAAAGCCGTATGATTTTTCAACAAACTATGACGGGATGTTGGAAATTGAATCACCAATCATTAAAGATGATTTTTGGGGTACTGCTGTTGCTTTCACACATAAAGCAACCATAGATTTAACGGCGTATCCTGTTGGCTCTTACCTGTATGTCCGTGCTTATTTGCTGGATGCAGATCATCTGACACCAGTGGAGGTTCCCAATGATGGGTCCAGTGAATTGATGCTATCTTATTTTACAATAATAATTCTCTAATGACCAAGGCTTTCTCTATACTGCTTCTGGTGATGATTGCCTGCCTCGCCTGCAAAAAGGAAGAACTGTCTAAAAGCCCGGTAATAGAACTCGTTGAGATTACCCCACTTAGCTTGGTGCAGTATAGCGCGCCCGTATATATAACTATTGGCTATAGTGATTTAGACGGGGATATTGGATACGAAAGCCCAGATGAGTATGCACTGCAAATAAAAGATAACCGGTTGACTAATCCAGATTGGTATCATGTTCCTCCGTTGGCACCCATAGAGAGTAACGTAGCCATTGAGGGAGATTTGACAATAAAGATCAGCACACTGTTTTTATTGGGCAATGGGTCTCAGGAGTTCACTTCATTTACAATCAAGATTCAAGACCGTGCAGGTAATTGGAGCGAAGAGATTACCACTCCCCAGGTCACCATACGTGACAGTTTATGATCTTTTTGGGCAGTATAAAGAACTCGACCCCCCTTTGCATTTATAGATTCCTGAAAATGGATAGCCTGATGAAAGCATGTCGATTCCGTATAGGGCAGCATAAAAGCTGGCTGATCGCCATGGGTTTGCTGGTTTCCGGTGCCACACCAGGATCAGCTCAAATTGAATCTTTCAACATACATGATACAACGGTAAATGTATGCAAGGGTAATTTTTATGATAGCCAGGGGCCTGGAGACATCTACCTGAATGATGAGAACCATACATTTACCATTAATTCGGGCGGGGTAATTACCCTGAGTT
>DTRK01000090.1:1400-4214 GCA_012965955.1 Flavobacteriales bacterium | reverse complement strand
TTTTCGCCTAAAAAAGCAGTTCTGCATTTCCCTGCGGCCTCTGGCGTGTGTTCTTTTTTTGGTTAACACCCCACCAACAGCACAGCTTCGACGGTTGTTAGTAGGAGGTGTTTCATTTTCATGGCAAATTCTTGATCTCTATTCCTCCTTGGTCATCCAAAACGATTTCCATGTTATTGCCCAGATTTGGGGTGAAGTATCCGAATGCGCTCTTGATTGCTTTTCCATTCAAATTACCGGTGATTAAACCCCCATCCTCTTTTTTTGATTTAAACCTAAACTCCTTCGACTCACCTCCTTTCAAGCGATCTATTTTAAATTGCTGTCCTCCTCCATTTATTTGGATCTGCTGCCACTCATTGGTTCCACTATTTACGAGCTTTATATCATTTTTTGCGCACCCCACCAGAAGCACGGCTGCGATTGTTGTGAGTAGGAGGTGTTTCATTGCTTCTGAGCCGAATCTGGGCGCTTTTAACTCGGTTTTCAAGTCCTCAAAAGTCCACCTGTTGAAACAGAAATTTTCATCCCTAAACTTAACTGCATGCATAGAAATAATGCAGTTTTTGGGGGGCAGTCTGGCGAAACTACTGCCCCAGGTATGGAGTCGGAATTGGCTTCTCACGGAGGATGTTACCCTGAGTTCATTAGGTTGCCCATTAAGGGCCTTTGTCCCATCACAGGGCTTAGTAGGTCGAAAATCTATGAGCTCATACTTCCCTCGGAGTCAAACAACTACAAGCCTCCGGTGAAGTCGGTAAGCCTTCGAAAACCGGGGCAAATCAAAGGCACCCGGCTCATTGTTCTTCAAAGCCTATTGGACTATTTGCGAGATGAGGTTGAGGCCTTTCAGCAATCCATAGGAAAGGAGGTCGCAAGATGAGTGAAATCCCAAAAGAAGGGGTCGGCCATGAAGCAGCCGACCCCCAAAGCTTAAACCAAATCGAAGAAATTATTAACAGTCTTTGCTTACAGTTGCAAGTCGCGCCAAAACCCAAGACTAACCATCATTGGATGGTGGAGGAGTGGGAAAATCCATCATGGCTAACATACGGATTTGAACAGCGTGTTTCTGAATTATCGGTTCGCAAGAAAGGATGACAGCCGCAATGAAGCAATCCATTAAAATGCCAAGCTCTCCTGAAGCTGAGGGAGCTTTACTTGGGGCACTGCTCCTTGATGGGCAAGCGGCTAAAACACGGTTGCGAGAACTCAATCCCTCGCTTTTTTTCAATGACAACCACAAGGCAATACTTAAGGCGTTAAAACATATCTCAAATAAAGGTGATGAAATAAGTGAACACACTCTTTTGCTTCACCATAATCGTTCGGAAATAGCTATGGCAGAGGCCGGAGGCATTTCCATTGTGGCTGACCTTGTGAATCAGTGTCCAAGTGCAATTAGTTACCCTTATTGGTTAGCAGAGCTTAAAGAATACTCTAGTCGCAGAGAAATAATTCGACTAGCCGAGAAAACGATGGTTTTGGCTATGGAAACGGCTCAAGACCCGTCGACCTTATCGGGGCAATTTGCAGATAGTTGCAAATCCTTGATGAGGCAGGCCGGCCCTCAAAAGGAACGGTTTAGGTTTTATTCTCCAAGCGAGTGCCGTTCTTATGAGCCACCAGAAGGGCATGTCTTGGTTGGTGATTGTCACATCGTGCGCGGGAACATCACCGTCCTTTCCGGGGCACCGGGAACTGGGAAAAGCAGGGCGGCGACCTATCTGGCAATTGCTGGAGCTATCAAGGTTGATTGGTTCGGACTACCGGTGCATTCCCGGTTTAAGACGGCAATCCTGCAGGCAGAGAACGGGCGTTACCGGCTAAAGACTGAGCTAAATCATATTACAGATTCATCTCTGGATGATTTCATTCGCATTAGCGAGCCCCCGCCATGCGGGATGGCCTTTGGAGACATGGCTTTTCGCGATGACCTCAGAGATTGGATGGCTGGTTTTGAGCCTGATTTGGTGGTTCTAGACCCTTGGAATGCAATTACCGGAGATGACTCCCAAAGGGATTACAGAGAGGCTCTAAACAACGTTAGAGAGGCTATGCCAAAGGGAGATATCGAGCCTGCAATTCTGATTGTGGCTCACAATCGAAAGCCAAAGAACGATGAACGCAAAACTGGTCGGGCCCTTTTGAATGAAGTCGCCGGCTCTCATGTGATTGGCTCAGCAGCCAGATGCGTTTTCATCATGCAGGCAGCATCAGATGATGAGGAGGATAACAGGGTGGTTTTGAACTGTGCCAAAAACAACGATGGCGCCTTGCCGGCTCAGTCCGCCTGGCATCGTAAGAATGGAATCTTTCTGCGTTGTGAGGATTTTGATTGGGAGGAGTTCAATAAACCCAGCAATAGCAACTCCAGTCCTATTTCGATTGAGGCCTTGAGGACGTTATTCGATTCGGGCAAAAGGCAATTGGAAAAGAACAGAACTGTAGATGAATTGATGGTAGTAACTGGCAAGGGCAAATCCTCCTGTTACAATGCCCTCAATGTGGAATTTGGTAAGTTCTCGGAATACTTAGAGGAGAAGGGGGGCTTAATCGAATGGAGGGGAAAATGAGCATTTTCCTTTTTCCATTCCAAACATCCCCTAGGGTTTCTTTTGGAATGGAATTGGAATCCAACCCTTTCCAACCAGATTCCAATTGGAAAATCTTGGAATAAAACAATGGAACCGACAACAAACGGAGATAACGGCGAGCGAGGTGAAGATGGGCGTTTTCTACCCGGCAATGCGGGTGGCCCCGGTAATCCATACGCTAAGAAGGTGGCAGCGCTTAGGGGCAGTCTAATCAACG
>DTRK01000090.1:0-1357 GCA_012965955.1 Flavobacteriales bacterium | reverse complement strand
AGGGGATATTGAGGAGATAATTCATTCACAAATTGAGAAGGCGAAACAGGGAGACACCGTGGCTGCGAAGTTCATTCTCGAGAGGGTATTGGGGAGGCCGCAAACGATGGATTTATCCTTGGTAGCGATTAGGGCGCGAATTGAAGAGATGAGAGCTGAGTCTGATGAAGTCAGTCAGAAGGAAATCATGAAGCTGCTTCCAATTATTGGTTGAGTAACATGATTAAAGTCATAAATTTAATACAGGCTTCATAGGTTTAATTGCTTCGTCTATTCCATTTAAGTCAAAGACAGCAGTTATTTCTGGTTCAGTTTTTGGATGAACTCGAATAGCCAAATATTTTATTTTTAATAATTCTTTAATGAGTTCAATCTTATTACCGCTATAAATTACAAGAGCTTGTCTGCTTTTAGATTGTTTTACATCCCAGTTAGAAGTTCTAACTTCATCGTCTATTCTCATAGTTACCGAAACGGAAGACCGATTAACATCAACCCACTTTAAACTTTTTGGCATAAACAATATCTCAGTTTTATTATTCCTTTGGCTTATAATCAAACTTCGAAAGTTTGATATGGCAATCTGATGCGATTGTGTATCCTTCTCTGCAATTATAAATGTATATGACTTTGACCCATCTATAGGGTCGATTGACTCACTGTAATTAAAAAGATTATTCTTTTCAGATTTAGTTGTCTCAGATTGATTCGAGGCACTCTCTCCATAGTACGGCACTAAAAAGTCTAGAGCACCAAAGTAAATTGAAAAATAAATTAGAAGAACAATACATCCGACTAAGCTGATAATTTTTCTGAGGCCGAATGAATGGTTTGGAACAACTCTCTGCTCTTTAATTATTGGAGGTATAGCTTCTTCTTTTCTAGAATCAGTTTCATCTTGAGCTTCTACAAGGATACTTTTCCCGCATGAAGGGCATAGGAAAGTTGTTCCAACTAAGTCATCTCCAATTTCGAGATTCTGCTCGCAGTTGGGACACGGAAATTTCATTCAATTTTGGTCGCTTGGGCGATGCTCAACTTTCCATCTTTAGATTGCAAGTTGGTTCAGCGGGTCCTTCCTAGCAAATCACGTTGCGAGGTTGGGCGCCTCATGGATTTTTTAGATAAAAAAATTATTTTCAGGTAACACAAAAAAGAAGGGGCAAAACCGAGGATAAACATCCTCAAACTTCAATGAACATAATCAGAAATGTCTCCAGTTTTGTAACCAGTTGCTTCAGAAATAAACAGGTATAAATCCGTAAACTACTGGTTAAAAAAGGGATAAGAAAAATGGAGCGGGTGAAGGGAATCGAACCCTCTTCTCGATTCGTTGCAAAAGTTTTCTTTGTTTCCT
>DTRK01000089.1 GCA_012965955.1 Flavobacteriales bacterium | reverse complement strand
TTATATAAACCCAAAGACATTGTTAGTGGGGATTTTTATTGGATTGGCCAACATGACGACGGTAAAGCAATATTTGCAGCAGTAGATTGCACTGGTCATGGGGTACCAGGGGCGTTTATGAGCCTTATTGGAAGTGCATTGTTGAAGGAGGCTGTAGTCGAGCACGGAAAGACGGAGCCGGCAGCTATTCTCAATGAACTCAATAAACTAGCCGGAGAAACTATCAATCAAACATTTGAGGAGTCAACTGTGAAGGACGGTATGGATATCGCATTTTGCACCTTGGACCACGCAACGAAGGAGCTTCAGTATGCCGGAGCATACAATTCCTTGTATGTGATTAGAAAAGACAATGCTGATAAGCCTTCAAACTCCACCTTGAAACTGTTGAAAGATGACAACATAGAACTGAAGGAGTCGGGTAACGGATACATACTGCTAGAGGTAGCAGCTAATAAGTTTCCCATCGGTGTATTCGTTGGAGAGGAAGTGAAGACGTTCACCAATCATAAAATTCAACTTCAGACTGGTGATAACGTATATATATTTTCCGATGGTTTTGTAGATCAGTTTGGTGGACCTAAGGGAAGAAAATACATGGCGAAGAGATTTAGGCCAACGTTGTTGAGTATTCAGAATATATCTCTGGTGAACCAGGGTAGCTATCTGGATAAGGTTATTGAAGGGTGGATGAAGCCTAACGGTATTGATGAAACAGTTTACGAGCAGATTGATGACATCCTCGTAATTGGAGTAAAAGTGTAACCTCCACTATCTCAATAACGTCACATCACCCCAGAAATGGTGCGTTACCCCGTCTAATGAAGTCGCGATCACGGTATACACATATACTCCAATCGGTTGGGGTACGCCCTCAAATGTGCCATCCCAACCCAGGTCCTGGCTGTTCGATTCAAAGATGACCTCACCCCATTCATTGTAAATAATAAACTTCAATTTTTGGTAGGGCCCCCCGTGAACCACCAGTATATTATTGCCATCCGCTCCAGATCCATCAGGGCTAAATCCTGATGCGACAACAGGGGTCAAAATAACTTGAATATCCTCATACGCAGTATCTGTACAACCATATTCATTGGTTACGACTAACTGAACTGTATAAGTTCCTGTGTCGCCATAAAAATAGCTTGGATTAGGTCCCGTAGCGGATCCGCCCGCCACAGTCGCCGGATAATAAAAGTTCCATTCCCAGGATGAAATATCTATAGTATCTGGGATGTCTGGAGAACCCAGAGAGAGGTCGGTAAAGTCAATTTGTTCTTCAGTACTAACCAATGTAGGAACTGCATTGAATTGTGCCACTGGATTAGGACTGACAACAACTATAGTATCCCAACTGCTTGTACAGCCTGCTCCTGAAGTTGCTGTCAACGTAACAATGTAAATTCCATTGTTTTGATATACATGATTAGGATCAACAAGATTTGAGGTAGTTCCATCTCCAAAATCCCAGGAGTACCCCGAAATTACATCGGGGGCAGGAATGGATGAAGTATTTATAAAGTACATTGTGTCCCCACTGCAAACATCCGACCAGTCATAAGACAAGATGGGGCTTGGATTCACTGTTACCGGCTTAGTAATGGAATCTGAACAGCCGGTCTGATTGACCACGACAAGAGTAACATTATAAGTTCCCGCTGCCGTATAGGTGTTCTGGGGGTTTGCATTCGTTGATGTATTCAAATCACCAAAATCCCAGTCCCATCCAACGATAGTACCAGGGGTAATATCCGTGAAGTTGCTCACTTCACCCAGGCAAACATCCGAAGCATTAAAATCAACTGCCGGAGGCGAAGAGATAGAAATAGTAACACTATCTGATAGCTCCATACAACTTCCCGTTGTTGTAAGTGTCAAAACCACCAATCCACTTGATGTGTCGCCTGCACTGAGAATATAAGTCGCATTTAATGTGACAGAATCTGGAACGAAAACCCCACTTCCGCTGCTGCTCCATACACCTCCCGCGTTGGTAGTACTTCCATTCAGTTCTACCGAATCTACATTGGAACAAACCAGCACATCCTGACCAGCATCAACAGTGGGAGGGGGGGTGATTGAAACATTTACCAGGTCAGTTGCAGGTGGACAACCCATTAATACCCCAGTAGTCGTTAGTGTAAGCACAAAAGCCCCTGCTGCGCTATCAGCCGAACTTAGAACATAATTGGTATTCATTGACGTATCGTCTGGGAAGAAGGTCCCTGATCCGTTTGTAGCCCAAATTCCACCAGCCGCGCCTGTCACTATTCCACTTACCGGGAGCGTGTCTGCATCATTGCAGAGGATGGTATCAGAAGTAATCACCATAACACCCGGTACAATGTCGATCCTAATCGAATCTACCGCATTGAAACAACTTTGATATGTTGAGAGGTAAAGCGTCACCGTTTCGTTTAAGAAATCCCCTGTAGATGGAATATATCCTGCGTTCAACGATGAGTCATTTGGCGTAAAGGTTCCTGTGCCACTTGTACTCCACACAGCACCACCGGCATTTGTTATCGAACCGGACAGGAACACAGTGTCTGTAGTAAAGCAAACGGTTGTATCTGAGCCAGCTATTACAGTGGGAGCGGAGAAGAAACTGACCAATAGATCATCGCTGACACTGGCACATCCTCCATTACCTGTGGTGGTTAATGTTAAAGTAAGCGAACCTGCAACTGTGTCAGCTGCACTTGGAATATAGGTAGTACTAAGGGAGTCAGCGCTTGGGGAGAATGTTCCCGTGCCGGAACTGGACCAAGTTCCGCCTGTTGCGATGAAGACCGTTCCGTTCAGGGTTATACTCGATGTACTGTTACACACTACCGTATCGGCACCGGCATTCACGGAGATTAAGCTCGGCGTGTATGTTAGGTTAATTGTGTCCGTATAAGCATTACAATCCCCATTCCCAGTGGATGTCAATACTATATTTATTGTTCCAGCAGCAGTATCCGAAGCAGTTCCATTATAGGTCGGATTCATACTGGTATCTGAAGGTGTGAATGTTCCGGTTCCATTCACAGTGGACCAGATACCTCCTGTGGCTGTGCTTATCGATCCTGCAAGAGGCACATTTAATATGGTGGCACAAACAGATGTGTCTGCACCAGCATTTACTATTGGGATTGGAGTAATGGTTAAGATAACAGTGTCTGAAGCATTATTGCAACTTCCAGTAGCAGATAATACAATAGTATCTACACCTGCTGTGTCTGGAACATAGGTAACACTAAGAGAATCAGGAACCGGTAGAAATAACCCGGACCCGGAACTTGACCATAATGAACCTGTTGCGTTAGATAATGTTCCAATTAAGGCATATCCCGATGTGTCTTCACAAACTGTTGCATCGGCTCCAGCAGTTGCTGTTGCTGGAGAGGTAATGGTAACTAACATTGAATCTGACCCAGATGGGCAAAGTCCTGCAGTGTCAGAGGAGGTTAGCTGAAAGCCTATTGTTCCCGCTGCGATATCCGCAGGAGTCAACACATATTGCGCATTTGCAACTGTGTCACTCGGAACGAAAATACCCGTTCCACTCGCTGTCCATTGAGCAACAGATATGTTACCTACTATTCCATTGAGCTGTATTGTGTCCGCAGTATTGCATACGATCGTATCAGGGCCTGCATCAACTTCAGGTATAATGGTGATGAGCATACTGTCAACCGTTGGAGCGCAAGAGCCATTACCCGTAGAAGCTAAAATTAGTATTGCAGAGCCCGCCTGCATTTCAGTAGCGGTGAAGAAGTAGGTGGTGGTTAAAGCGGTGTCACTGGGGCTAAAAGTTCCGTTGCCAGGACTAGACCATTGACCAGTAGTTGTACTTCCAGTAACTGTTCCGCTTATAAGGACAGAACTATCAGCAAGACACACAGAAGTATCTGCACTTGTGCTGACGAATATCCCCGGAAAGAAAGAAATATTCATTGAATCTGATGCGGGTCCGCATAATCCATTTCCTGTGGAAGTTAGTGTCAAGGTGATGCCACTTGATGCAGTGTCAGCTGAACTAGCCGTGTAAGTTGCATTGAGCAAGGTAGCATCGTCGAAGGAGCCGGTTCCGGAAGTTGTCCATATTCCGCCACCAGCATGAATTACCGTGCCCGCTAGTGGAATAACGCCATTGTCACTACAGACAACTGTATCACCACCAGCATTTGCCTTAGGAGCAGGGTCAAGATTTAATACCATCTGGTCAGAT
>DTRK01000088.1 GCA_012965955.1 Flavobacteriales bacterium | reverse complement strand
TTACGAAGAGTTCCGAATTAGAACTACAGGTGAATACAGATGTAATCCATGTATCAATCGACCTTGGAGCCAAAAAGTCAGGAAAAAATGCGAAGTGTATTTTAACACGTGATGGCTCGATAGTCTTTGCCGCACTCGACGAAATATTAGTACTTCATAATACAAATGCATTTACCAGCCACTCACTTGATGGTATGTCACTTACAATGAAGCAAGATAGGCAAGGTAACATTTGGCTGGGGACCTTTGAAAATGGAGTACGTTTTTACTTGAATGGAGACCTAACACAAACTCCGAAGAAGTATTTACCCGATTATTCAATAACATCAATCATCCAGGACCGGGAAGGGTCTTACTGGTTTGCCACCGGGGAGAACGGGGTGTATTATATGGCGTCAAATGAATTCGTCACTTATAATAAATTAAGCGGTCTTGCTGTGAACCGGGTGAGTTGTCTGACTTCAGATGAAAATGGGACGGTCTTTGCCGCACTAAAAACGGGAATCATCCAGGTTATCGGTGACAGCATATTCGATGAAATTTATCTGTCGGACAATGCTTGGGAAAATATGTACAACGTGGCTATCATGTATGACGATGTCCTTGAAAACCTCCATATTGCGACAAACGAGTCGCGTTACCTGATCTATGATTGGGCAGGAAAACAAATGCATCACACTGCCAATTCAAGAGGTACCTATGCTATGTTGAAGCGAAAGGATGGTCAAATATTGGCTGCAACTATCGGCGCTGTAGGTGTGCTCAGAAATCTGGAATGGGAATTTACGGACCTTATCAGAAAAGATCGTTTCAGGCTGAATGCCTTATATGAAGATGCGAATGAGGAGCTCTGGGTGGGAGGGCTAAGGGGCCTGGCGCGATATGAGAATGACAGCCTTCATTTTAATCCACCTGGAAAGGAAATTTTGAATATTCGCGTTACCGATATCACCTCCATGGACGGTGAAGTACTCTGTTTGGGAACAAGGGGCGGCGGGCTATTGTTCATAGAAGGTGACTCTGTACGTCAGTTAGATATGAGCTCAGGACTGACAAGTGACAATGTGGAGCGTGTATTAGTGGATGGCAAGATCCTTTGGTTGGCTACTAATAAAGGATTAAACAAAGTTACATTTTCAAGCATGAATCCATGGAGCTATGAGATAGAAGTGTATGATGTCAATGATGGACTGGCCTCAAATGAGCTGGTCGATATTATCAAGGCGAATGACAAGATTTGGCTGGCTTCGAATAAGGGCCTGACCGTTTTCAACCCTGAAGCGGTGAAGAAGAATCATGTTGTCCCACCCATCTGGATCAAGGGAATTAGAGTAGCAGACAAAGATACATCCCTGTTAAAAGAGTATCACCTCAGTTACGACCAAAACAACTTGCTCATAAGCTATCTTGGGCTGGCTTACAGATATCCCGGTCAGGTGCTTTACCGGTATAAAATGGAGGGCATTGACAGCACCTGGGAATACACTAATAATACTTCGGTAAAGTATGCTACCATGCCCTATGGCGAATTCACATTCCTGGTGAGTGCTTCCAATGAAGATGGGTACTGGAGTCCTGAACCAGCATCAATTACATTTATTATATCTCCCCCCTTCTGGGAGACCTGGTGGGCACGCACTGGTTACGGAGTTTTTGCACTGCTATTGATCTTGGGAATTATCAGCTGGCGAACGGCATCGTTAAAAAAGCGGCAAAGAGAACTGGAGCATGAGGTAGAAAGAAAAACGAAAGAGATCAGGGAGCAGAAGGAAGTGGTGGAAAAACAGAAGCAAAAGGTAGAAGAACAGAAAAAGGACATTACTGATAGTATCCAATACGCAGAGAACATACAACAGTCCCTGCTGCCCACAGAGCAGAGCGTACAAGATCTCCTGCCAGATAGTTTTATCCTCTTTCAGCCGAAGGATATCTGTAAGCGGAGATTTCTACTGGATGCAGCACCACAACGGGAAAGTTTACTTAGCTGTTTGCGACTGTACTGGCCACGGCGTGCCAGGTGCTTTTATGAGTATGATAGGTTCTTCCCTCCTGGATGAAGCTGTGGTGGAGAAAGGAATTACAAAGCCTAACGAAATTTTCTTTGAGGTTAGAAAGGGATTTATCAACGCATTAAAGCAAAATGAAGAAGATGGGACTCAGAAAGACGGCATGGACGCTACCCTTATTGTGTGGGACAAAAAGAACACCCTGCAGGCCGCCGCAGCTCTTAACCCCGTACTTCTCATAAGGGACGGAGCGATCCGGGAGCTCAAGCCCGACCGCCAGCCCGTGGGCTACCTCACAGGGAAGCAAGAGGCCTTTACCCATCATGAGGTGCAGCTGGAAAAGGGAGACAGCCTCTATCTCTTCACTGATGGATACCACGACCAGTTCGGCGGGCCTAATCTCAGAAAATTTATGATGAGGAACTTCAAGAAGCTGCTGCTAACCATCCAGGATAAGACCATGAGCGAACAGAAAACCATCTTAGAAACCACCATGGCTGAATGGAAAGGAGATACCGAGCAGATCGATGACATCCTCGTGATTGGTGGAAGACAACTCGCCTTACTTTCCGATGCAACATCTGACCGCCCTCATAAAAAGAAAAGCAATTTCCACATCAGAATTATTATTCAACCCAGATTGCTCTAATATTTTTATGTCACTATATTAACGTGATGCCTCGATTCTATAAAATGAAATACCCTCGTTGACCGGGTAATATTAAAGGGCTACCAACCAAACCGTGAGCCTGGCCTCCTGAAAATCAGTCTGTGCCAAAAATCTCCCGCATGGTGAAATATCAAGACCGGTTGGTTGATTTCCTCCACGCCATTTAGCAATAGTCTTCCACTTTTTGATATCTATAACAAAAAGATCACCATCACGTGGACTTGGGAGCGTGTACCCCTTTTTGTTATTAGGGCCGCGACATGAAACGTACAGATATTTGTGATCGGGTGAAAGGCGGATTGTATTGGTTTTGGAGTCTACCTTGATGTTCCCAACATATTCTTTCTTGTTCCAATCATACTTAAATACCTTTCCCAAACCCATATTGCTGTAATAAAGCATGCTATCAATACGATCATATTCAACATCGCGTGCAGCACCTCCCAGTCCCTTGATAGTATATATTCCCTTCCCGGTATTGGCATTATATACCTGGATATCACCAACACCAAAAAGAGCAACAAAAAAGATGGAATCGTTCGCCCATGCTATTCCCCTGGGAGTTTTACCCGTGCTCATCTTTCTCAAATATTTCCTGGATTCAATATCAAATACAGTAACGGTATTACTTGACCAATGCGACATAGCCATCATAGTTTCCGATGGGTTAAAACGTAGAATTTTAGTCCATACCCCTTCGGTTTTATATTGTTCCATAGAGTCATTTTCAGGATGCCAAACAAAGAAGTCACCAGTAGACATGCGTGTCATCCAGAATTCACCGGTTTTCTGATGCCATTCACCTTCAGCATAGCCCCAATTCTTGCTTACCTCTTCACAGGGCGGATAAAGGGTTTTGAACTTCTTCAGTGAGTCTATGTCATAGAGCTGTGCTCCGACTCCTTTGTGGTTAAGCTGAGTAATTGGAATCACGTTGCCAAGGAGCGTAACCGAAATTACGCTGCCATCAGGAGAAAAAGCACATGACTTAGGGGCTTTATTTGTCTTGGCAGCTTTATAAAAATAGGGGAATGCTTCGCGGTAGATCCATCCGGTATTTTCCAGGGAGTCTTTTACCACCAATGCCATTTCCTGGGTAAGCAATATCTCCGGTTCTTGTGCTTTAGTATTTAGAACCAATGAAAGAGACAGGCATATAATCAGGTAATTTAAGATCGACATATGGGTCATTAAATTTAGCAGGTTGGGAATTTAGACAAATATTATATGGAAATAGTGCTTTATGTTGTAGCCGTGAGCCGAAACACTCGTTTATTCTACATCTATGATGCTGGTTCTGTGGGGACTAGGATACAATTGGAGAGATAGGGGCTCCCCCTGAAGATAGTGAAAGCAGGTTACTTCCCAATGCAACATCTGACCGCCCTCATAACCCATTGATCTACAGCACACTCACTAAAAGCGGGTTACAGAATCGTTACAGTTTTCCCGCATCTTCGCGGGGCATGCTCGCCACTTTTTAGCCGGTGATCCGTTGTTGATAAGTTCTGTGGGGAAACCCCCTTACTCCACCATCAACCTCCCCCTGAT
>DTRK01000087.1 GCA_012965955.1 Flavobacteriales bacterium | reverse complement strand
GAAAAACATATACACTTGACGATGGGGAAACCCAAACAATCAACAACTACCTGGATGCCGTAGGAACTGCCAGTTTTCCAATATCTATACAATCAGAATCTCCTGGATCAAAGGCTACAATTTACAAAGACAGTGGATTGGTATGTGGAGATTATCTAAACCTTGTTGATTTGAATGCCGTAGGTGGAGCAACTTTTAGGGCAGGAGGAAACAGTGTTGATCTCGGCAATAATGACGGATGGGTATTCACATGCTGCGAGCAATGTGAAGAAGCGTGTTCATACGATAATATTGTCGACTTTACTTTTGCCGCACCATTCTTAGTAGGAGACTCGGTTAACATTCCTTGTCTGGAAGCCGGAAAATTAGTTCGAATCACCAGTTTATTGGCAGGCTTAACGTATAGGATCTCCACATGTGGCTCTTCCTTCGATACACAGCTTTCAATTTATCCGGCCGGTGGTGGAAGCTCAATTGCTTTTAATGATGATGCCTGTGGTGAGCAAGCAGAAATTTATTTTACCCCATTTGCAACCGGGGCATACGATATCCTTGTGGATAAATACATCTGTATCAACGACCTCACATGTGCGAATTTCACCATTGAATTGACAGGCACCGGTGGCTGCTATACCAGCTTTGATTACATTGAAGATTCAACAAAAACGCTTTTCTATACTGCAATGTCCTCCCCAGGTGTAGATTCTTGGACATGGGATTTTGGTGATGGTACTACTTCTACATTGGCTAACCCTGTTCATACCTATTCCTATCCCACGGATTACTATGTCTGTTTAACCGTGTCAGACCCGGGAGGTTGTAACACTACCTGGTGTGAATGGGTTTCGGTAGGTAATGACAGCGTGTCTTGTAATGCTGATTATACGGTCTGGGTAGATACCAGCAAAACCGCCTATTTTAATGAAATGGCTTCTAACGAAACGATTAATTATGCCTGGGCATTTGGTGATGGCGACAGCTCATTATTACCAAACCCTGTACACCAATATATTGCGACTGGATCTTACTGGACTTGTCTTACAATTACCACAGCTGATTCTTGTACAAACACCTGGTGTGATATAGTTGAAGTGGGAGCTGGAAATTTTTGTAATGCTGATTTCAGCTATTTCAGGGACACTGCTCGAACAATTTATTATACCGATAATTCCACTGGGGGCATTACCGACTGGTATTGGGATTTTGGTGATGGAAATACTTCCACAGCGCAAAATCCCCCACATTCATATGGTGTTGCGGGTAATTACTGGGTTTGCTTAACGGCATTCTCAGATACCATATGTACAAATACCTGGTGTGAGCTGGTTGAAGTCACCAATACCACTTGTTTCAATCCTATTCTCTCGTTCACAGCCCCAAGTTGCAAGGCGGGATGTGATGGTGTGGCAAGTATTTCGGTGTCTGATGGTCTACCTCCATATACCTATGCCTGGGATGACCTTTTGAATTCAACCAATAGTTCAGCCTCTGGATTATGTGCTGGGGAATATACAGTTACGCTAATCGATTCTTTTGGGTGTCGGCAGACAGACACAATTGTAGTAACAGAACCCAGCCAATTAGGGATGAGTGTAACCGGAACAGTTAGCTCAAATTGTAATACGGCAGATGGTTCAATTACAGTTGCTGGATCAGGAGGTGTTGGACCATATAGCTACGTATGGAATGACATTACGCAGCAAACAAATGCAACGGTGACCGGATTGGCAGCAGGGTTTTATACCGTTACTGTCACCGATAACAATGGTTGCATGTATGCAGAAGCTGCTACCATAAGCGATAATGGAGGGCCAGTAATAACCATCAATTCCGCAAATGATGTAACTATTTGTAAAGGCAATGAAAACGGCTCCATAGATATAAACGTTACGGGTGCTGTTTCACCCTATACTTACGACTGGTCTGAGGGAAGTACAACACAAGATATTTCCGGTTTAGGGGTTGGGCCTTATTCAGTAGTAGTCACCGGCGCTCTTGGATGTATCTCATCGATGTCTGTTACTTTAAATGAACCAATTGGAATGAGCTTAAGCGTGTCAAGTACAGATGCGAACTGCGGTGGGAACAACGGATCTGCAGCTGTTTTTCCATCTGGCGGGTCAATGCCTTATACGTATACATGGTCCAGTGGGGGCAGCAATCCAATTGAGAATGGCTTGATCCCAGGAGTGTATTCCGTTACAATTATAGATGCAAATTCCTGTTTTGACTCCACTTTTGTTACCATCAGTAATATTGGGGAGTCCATCCGTATCTGCACTTATCACGGATGCGACCTGCAATGGAAGTGCGGATGGTACAATCGATATTACAGTCACAGGTGGAAGTGGTAACTATTCATATCTATGGCTCAATGGTTTCTTCACCCAGGATATCAGCGGTCTAACCCAAGGGAATTATTTGGTGGTGGTTACTGATGAAGGAAATGGATGTCAGGCTGGAGCTACTTTTACTGTCAACGAACCTGCTCCTGTAACAGGTGATGTTATTAATCAAGCTGCAACTTGTGGTAATGCAGACGGTAGTGTCGCGATTGTGATCAATGGTGGGAATTTACCATATACCTATTCCTGGTCAAGCGGAGGTACAAGTGCTACTGAAACTAATTTGGATACCGGGACCTACACTATAAATGTAATGGATGCAATTGGATGTACTTTACTGGATAGCACTATCATTATTTCCCCGCCCAATTTCCCAATTACAATGGGTGTAACGGATATTTCCTGCAATGGGGGAACGGATGGAACGGCGAGTGTAACACCCAATGGAGGGACGGCAAGTTATACCTATCTATGGTCTACAAGCGGGACTTCGTCATCGGTAACCAACCTCAGCGCTGGTGAGGTTAGCGTTATTGTAACAGATGCCAATTCCTGTGTTGCCTATGATACCATTATTGCGAATGAACCGTCCGCTTTGGTTATGGGAGTCACACCGTCCAATGTAAGCTGTAATGGCGGCAGTAATGGAACTGCCGATCTAACGGTTTCCGGTGGAACCTCACCATACTCTTTTGTGTGGTCAACAACTGCCACATCTGAGGATATCTCGGGTTTGATAACCGGTGACTATGCAGTGACCATTACTGATGACAATTCATGTACTGCCATCGACTCGATATTTATCAGTGAACCAACACTGCTAACAACCGGTGTCATTACAACTGATGTAAGTTGTAACGGAGGAGGAGACGGTACGGCCGCAGTGACTCCTTCAGGCGGCACCCCACCCTACCTCTATCTTTGGAATATAGGCCAAACAGATTCTCTCATTATTGGGTTATTCGCTGGCACCTATACCGTGAATGTAACTGATGCCAATGGTTGTCTTAGCTCTGGCATTGTGGCAATATCAGAACCTATCGTCCTAGATGCTGCTATTACATCCACAACAAATGTGATCTGTAATGGTGATTCCTCAGGAAGTGCTACGGTCGCTAGTTCAGGAGGAAGTCCACCCTATACATATTCATGGGACGACCTTAATTCCCAATCGAGCGCGATAGCAACTGGACTTATGGCGGGCACCTATACTGTTGTGGTTACCGATTCATGCGGAGCAACGGTTTCTAAGAACACTTCTGTTTCCCAAACACCACCAATGAGCATTGCCAGTACTAAAACAGATGTGACTTGCAGTGGTAATGTAGATGGAATGGCAAGCGTCATTGTATCAGCAGGAACACAACCGTACACTTATTTATGGTCCACTGGCGATACAACTGATAATGTAAGTGCATTGGATACCGGTACATATTACATCAGCGTGACTGATGCATGTGGTGCCAATCTTCTGGACACGATCTATATTCTAGGGTCTGCGGTACTAACTACGGTAATGACTCAAGTTGACATCTCATGTTCTGCTGGAGGAGATGGATCCGCTACAGTTACTGTTTCAGGTGGAACCCCTCCTTACAACTACCTTTGGAATAGCGGACAGGTTACAGCTACAGCCGTCGGATTATTTCCAGGGAATTATGTGGTAAATGTAACAGACGTCAATGGGTGTCTCGCCACAGATCTTGTCACCATAACGGAGCCAGATGCATTGGCTATTGCGGTTTCCATTATTGATGCAACTTGCGGCGAGTCAGATGGTTCTGTTGAAGCAGCAGTTACTGGCGGCACAGCACCTTATATCTATAGCTGGACTAGCGGGGGAACAAGTTCTACAGATACTGCCCTTGTTGGCGGCACTTATTC
>DTRK01000086.1 GCA_012965955.1 Flavobacteriales bacterium | reverse complement strand
TGGGTAATTTTTATGATAGCCAGGGGCCTGGAGACATCTACCTGAATGATGAGAACCATACATTTACCATTAATTCGGGCGGGGTAATTACCCTGAGTTTTGATACATTCTGTGTGGAATCACTATTTGACTCCATCAGGTTTTATGATGGCCCTGATACCTTATCCCCCCAGATTGGCCCCGCCTATAGTGGCTTTACTCAACCACCTCCCGTCGTGGCCAGCAGCGGTTGGCTCACCATCAATTTCCGTTCTGATGGAAATGCGCAGTATTGTGGATGGGAAGCATATTGGACCACTGTAGTCCCTGCTCCAATACCTCCAGTCATGACTGTTTCGCCGCTGCCTGCCTGTAACGCCTCAGTAGTTGATTTGGTGTTCAGCAGTCCTGTCCGTTGTGACTCAGTTTCTCCATCTGATTTTTCAATTTCCGGGCCTTCCGTTGTTTCGGTTAACCAGGCCCTTCCACTGAATTGTAGTAACGATTCTACTACAGCGATACAATTGGAGCTGGATCAACCGCTAGACGAGAACTGCACTTATTATATTGATTATGACCTTGAGCTGCTGGACCGTTGTGATAGTGTATGGCAATTTGTTGTATCAACTAATTTTTTGTTATCTACCTGCCCTGCGAATGTCACCATTGCAGTAGGTAATGATTCCATCTGCGCAGGATCCTGTACTGATATTGAGGCGGTATTATCCAGCTGTTTGACTTATAACTACACCTGGAACCAGGGCCTGCCAAGTACAGCCGGGCCCTTTACGGTCTGCCCGATTGTCACTACTGATTATACGGTTGTAGTGCAGGATATTGGGGGAACCGGCCCTCCGGACTCGGTTACTGCTACCATATATGTGATTGATCCTCAAATTAGCGATAGTGACACAACTGTCTGTCAATCAGATACGGCCTTTAACGTACAGGCTATGCCTTCAGGTGGAGTGTGGAGGGGGCCTGGAATAATTGACAGTGTTGCGGGTACGTTTGACCCTGATACCTCTGGCCCTGGCTTACATAGTATCCTGTATCTCCTTGATGGCTTGTGTGCTGATACGCTTATGATCAATGTGAAGGAGATGGATGCGGGATTGGATGAGGCTGCATGTCCGGGTGCGCCAGCATTTATGGTGTCCGGGTTCAGTCCTCCTGGAGGTATTTGGTCAGGAGACTCCATCCAGTCCAATGGATTGTTCAACCCGGATACCAATGGCGTATACACCATTACGTATTCCTTTAATGGGTGTTCTGAAGACAAGTTGGTTTATGTAGATAATATTGCTGGCCCTACACAAATGGATACGGTATGCCAGTCCCTGCCACCGTATGATATCCCTATCACCCCGTTTGGTGGGCGGTGGTATGGCACCGGCATTACAGATTCGGTTTATGGCACATTTGACCCGGATATGGCCGGTGGCGGCCTCCATGAGTTGCTGTATCAGCTTAATGGTTGTGTGGATACTGTTCAGATCTTCGTACATGAAATTGATGTGGGATATTGGGTGAAGGGTACCTGCCCCTTACAGGCTCCGTTTATTATAAGTCCACCAGGTACCCCTTCTGGGGGATGGTGGAACGGACAGGGTATCGTTGATTCCATTACGGGCTTCTACGACCCTTATGTTTTTAATGGGAGCAATGGTAACGATACGCTTGTTTACGAACTCCCGAACGGCTGTACAGATACCCTGGTAATGTGGATATATCAAACCAAAATAGGTGTCGATACACTGTTGTTTTGCATAGGAGATGATTCTATCAGACTGAATTGGGCTTCTGTAAAACGGGCCCCAGGAGGGGGTGACTGGTCCGGTTCGGGATTGGTGGGTAGCTCCAATGACTATTTTAAGCCCTCAGCTGCTGGTGCTGGGGTACATACTTTGGTGTACACCGCTAACGATTGTTCTGATAGCATAATTATGATAGTTTACCCCGAGCTCAACGAGCTGGATACCCTGATGTGCAGCAGCCAGGCACCGTTTGTGATACAGCAGGTGCCTCCGGGAGGGTATTGGTGGGCAGATGGGCCCGGTGTCGTTGATGATGAAACAGGCCTCTACGATCCTGGTTTGGCCTTGCAGGATACACAATACGTGTATTTTACCACCCCGGCCGGCTGTAAGGATTCTGTGCAGATTGCTGTGTACCAGTTTGAGGAAGCACAAATTACCGGTTTGGATACATTGTATTGTTTTGAAAACGAGGATTATTCGTTTTCCTATGTGCCATTAGATGCTGAGTTCACCGGTCCCGTTAATGGGACTGTGTTCAACCCGGATTCCGTTGGTGAGGGGCTGCATACGCTTACTGTTACACATGGAGTTGGAGCGTGTAAAACGCAGGATACGATACAGATAACCGTACTTCCACAACTAACAAGTGTACTCACAGCCACTGAAGACACCATCTGTAACGGAGAAGGGGTCACCCTAACGGTTGATGCATCAGGAGGGGTTCCTGGTGTATTGTATTCCTATGCATGGAGTCATGGGTTATTTCCCATCAATACCAACGCCGTCGATCCACAGGAAACCACGACCTATACTGTTACCACTTCGGATGGGTGTTCTGATGATGCAGTAGATTCTATTACCATTGTAATCGCAGAGCAATTTTCCGTCTCCATTGAAACCAGCACTATATCCTGTTATGGAGAAGAGGGGTTTGCAACTGCAAACGTAAATGGCACGAGCACCTATTCTTATTTGTGGACCTCCAGCACGGTGCAAACAGGAGATAGCATTATAGGTATTGCCGGAGATAGTTATACGGTGAATATTATTGATGATAACTCAGGGTGTGAATTTGACACGTTGATCAAGATCCCTAATTACTCCATTGTCAATGCGATGTTCAGCATCAGCCCCAGTGTAGAATGTGTTTCCTTTGATCAAAAGGATTTGCTTACCCTCATTGACCTTAGCAACCATGTGGACAATGGTTATTGGGATTTTGGCAATGGTGACATCACACCTTACGTGCTTGGACAAAACCCCAACCCGTCTTTTGAATCCGCCGGGTATTATACAGTTGAACTAACCGCATATAATGAAGGGGGTTGCATGGATGTTTTTGCGTTGGACATTTGCATTTACGATCCTCTGGATCTATTTGTGGCGGAGGCTTTTTCCCCAAATGGTGACGGGGCCAATGATGTATTGTTCGTCAGGGGCAATGCGGTGGTAGAACTGGACTTCAGGGTTTACAATCGGTGGGGGCAAAAAGTATTTGAATCACATGACGTTAACCATGGGTGGGATGGGACGTTTAATGGGAAACTGCTTAATTCAGAGGTGTTCGTGTATTATGTTTATGCTACAACCAAATACGGTGAAACGATAGAGATTAAGGGTGATGTTAGCCTGGTTAGGTAAAGAGAGTTAGATATGCAGAATCAATCTGGTATAGCGCTTAAGGGAACAATGCTCGTTCTGTTGTTGGCATGGCAGGCTGCTCATGCACAGGACCTCCATTTTTCTCTTCCCTTTAGGGCACCCCTGCTGCTCAACCCTGCATTGACGGGGGCTATCCAGGAAGACTACCGGGTTGCGTCCGCCTATAAGAACCAGTGGTCAACCATTGGTGCGCCCTTCCAAACCACTTATGCTTCCTATGACATGCGCGTGTTGCGCACTGGCGAAAGCAGTAATCGGGTAGGTGCCGGTGTCTCATTTTTCAACGATAAGGCGGGTAAAACAAACATGGGTTTGACCCAGCTGAATCTCAATCTCGCCTATGAAGTTCAGGTCAGTGCTCGGAAATTCTTATCCGCTGGAGTACAAGCGGGATTTGTCCAAAGAAGTGCCAACTATGCTGGTATTAAGTGGGACAGTCAATACAATGGGGTTAGATATGACCCCTCTCTTCCATCAGGTGAAACCAATATGCCACAGAATAATTCATACATAGATGCCGGAGTGGGGGTGGGATGGAAACAGACTTCACATAATGAATTCACCTTAAGGTGTGGATTAGCTGTGTATCACCTTACCGCAGCCAATGGTTCTTACTTTGATAACGGTACAGATCAGGTGAACTTAAGGGTGGTTTTACATGGGGAGGGAGAATTGGAATTAGATGATCACTTTACTATTCTTCCCCAGTTGTTTGCCGTGAATAAAGGAGCCGCATATGAGATCAATGCAGGTGGCTTGGTAAAATATGTTACTGGAGAGGGTTCTAAATATACAGATGCAGTCGTTCCTTCGACCGTTTCACTTGGTTGCTATTATCGCTATCTGGATGCTGTTATAGTTGCTGTGTTGTATGATTACAAGCGTGTATTGTCTATAGGTGTCAATTATGACTTCAACGTGTCTTCTCTTAAGGCAGCAAGCTCTGGCAGGGGAGGAATAGAGCTTTCATTAGTATTTACCGGGTTTTTTGAAAAACAAACGATCAACTTGTAACTTTCACTGTTTCACAAAATATCTTGTTACTGTGGCAGGCAAGAAGGCTTTAAAGCTCATGCTCAGAGAGACTTTGAACAGGTAGCCCTAATATCATAGTGAGGTTGGG
Source organism: Flavobacteriales bacterium (assembly GCA_012965955.1). GTDB lineage: Bacteria > Bacteroidota > Bacteroidia > NORP154 > NORP154. The sequence goes on along the minus strand of DTRK01000086.1, from coordinate 9,970 downwards.
GGTCCTTTATAGCTCATTACTCGGAGGATTTTCGGTTGGTAAACGTCAAGGCCTATAAAACTCGGCCCTAATAGAATTACAGGTCTCTTGTTGCTTTAGTTCTCTTTTTGTTCTCGTAAATTCTCATTTTCTTGGCCATTGATTTTGACTTAAAGCTGAGCACAGCCGCATTCACATCTGATTTCTCTGGCGTTTCATTTGATTTTGAAACAATCGTGTAACTGTTGTCATGATCATACCTTGTATTATCATAGGAAAGTTGCAATCTCACCCTGGTCCCATCCCAAACAATTTCACTGCCCTTGACAGAATAAAGGATTTGATCATTATAAGCTTCTTTCGTCTTCTTGCCTGACGTAGGGGAGCCGTACTTTGCTCTCAGTGTCTCGTAGATTCCTAAAAAACTTAGCTCCGTTTTTATTGTAACAACTATTTCATATAATTTCTCCTTATAAAAATACAGCGAGACGGAATTATAAAGATACGGACCGATGTACTTATCTTCTTCTTTTTCAACTATTACCTCATAACGTTTTATGTGAATCTCAATTTCTGGCTTAATAGTGTCCATGCCTTCTGCCTTCCAAAACACCTCATTTAAATCAAGTAAAAGAAATTGCATCTTACGTTGTCCAAGTTTGAAGTCTTTAAATCCATTTTTTAAGTCCAATTTCATGAGACTTTGGGCCACTGAAGTATTCAGCGTAAACATAGAGATCAGATACAGGATTATTATAAGTTTTCGCCTCAATAACATTTCACAAGGTTTAATAATTGATCAATTTCCCAAAGGTAAGGTATAAATAAATGAGGAAAGAAGCTCTTAAGTGATGGTAGCAGCTTTGGACAGAATTTATTAAATCGAAAAATGAACTTGTCGTTCCATTCCTAACAGAGCCCTTGATTAAACCATTTACTAGTTAATATTTTCATAATGATTAACCGGAAGTTGTTAAAAATATATTGTAAAATTGACAAACTAAATTGGAGTTCAGACTCAAACAAAGCATTTTCTGAACAGCCATATGAAAAAGAAAACTAATCAACTTAATAAAATGAAAATTGTAAAATTATTTGTGGTAATTGCTGCAGCAGCATGTATACTACCATCATGTAGAACCGTAAATCAAACATCTCGAGCCGCTTTAGATATCCCGGGATTAACTTTTGAAAGAAGTGATTATAAGTTAACATCTGATATTGAAGCTTCAGCTCAAGTTAAACTTATTTTAGGAGGTTTAATTGTAAAGGGTATAGATAAGAAAAACATCAAAATTGGTCAGCTAAACGGCAGAAATATGGGCTCAACTGATGAGAGTATGGCAGTTTATAATTTGATCAAGAAAAACCCCGATGTGGATTACTTAACCAACATCAGATACTTTAAAACATATGACAAAAAATTATTCTCTAAAACTTTGAAAACAAAAATTGTTGCAAAGGGAATAATTATTAAAACTGATAAATAAGAAACACGATGAAAAATTTAAATAGAAATTTAGGTTTGGTATTGGGTGTTGTTTCTTTGCTAGCAGTTACTTCTTGCACTGTCAATACGCATACATTATCTAAAAACACGGTTGGTGCAAAGTTTGCACCTTTAGAAAGGTCGGATTTTACAATTATTAGTGGATTAACCGCTGCTGCGACCATTACTAAAAAAGGTGGTAAGCTTAATAAAAAGCAATCAACAAAATATAAATTGGGAGAATTAACTCATTTGACTGCTATAGAAAGTTCATCCACCTCCGTTTCAGGTAAAACCTACAAAACATATTATATAGGGGGTCTCAGGAATGATTTGGTTCCAGTTCAAAAGTCGCAAACGGTTTTGAGACTGGGTTTTTTCCAGAAGATTGGTAATGCGATAACGGGCAAATCCAATTCAGGCATTGTAAGAGATATTGCAATGGATTTCGTCATGCAAGCGTTAATGAAGAAGTACCCGGATATGGATTATTTTAGCAATATCCAGGTTGATAGGAAGATCACAGTGAAGGGTAAAAATTCCACTGAGGTGATGAAAATTAAATGCAATGGGATTGAATTAAGAACTGATTAAATCGTTCTTTTTTTCTTATTGAGATTTAGTTTAACAAACACCAACCGGACCTCTCTCTTTTGGCTTGGAGTTTAGCGATAAAGAGTGACGTGTCCGACATATTGGTGGATTTTTAAGCCAATGTCTCTCGTGCTTAAGGTCCAGATATACACATCGCTTTGTGCTACACCTCCTCCATTTGCAGTGCCGTTCCATCCAACATTGATGTCATCACTTTCAAAGATTCTATCACCCCAACGGTTGTAAACAGCGAGTTCGTAGTCTCTGTCTATTATACCCACCCCTGTCGGTAGGAAGACGTCATTATACCCATCGTAGTTGGGAGTAAAAGCACTCGGAGCGTAAAGGAAATACTCGCTGAATATGCGAATTTCCATCGTGATGGTATCGATGCAGTTATTAATATCATGTACAGTCAATTGTACCACAAAAAGGCCAGTGTCCGAGTACATATGACTTGGATTTTGATATGTGCCTGACGTTGCCGTATCTGATGGTACATTATCGCTTCCCGCTTGCCCAAGGAGATTGTCAATACCTGTGCTATCCCCGAAATTCCACTCCCAGTAAACTATATTGTTCGGATCCATTGACCAGTCTGTAAAGTGAACCTCTGGATCAGTTGTCGAAGTCTCAGTAGGATTGGCGATAAAGGCGGCATCAGGAGGTGCGAGGACCATTATTGTGGTATCGTTGGTACAGCCTTCAGCCGTAGTAACGGTAAGTTGAACGGGGTATGATCCAGTGCTGGCATAATCATGCGATGGATCCTGGTCGGTCGAACTGATAGCATCTCCGAAGTCCCAGATGAATGTGGAGCCAACAAGTGGATCAGAGTTGTTGGTAAATTGTAGTCCGTATGGATTGGGATCACACTCCATTGAGAAATCTACGAACGGTGGTTCAATAATGGTTACATCAATGTTCGCAGTCGCTGATCCACAGGTGTCAGTCACCGTTACTGAGTAAATGGTATTTACTCCTGGAGAAACAGTAATAGAAGTAGTTGTTGAGCCGTCACCCCACAGGTATGATCTGGTCCCTGAACCACCTGAGGCCTGTGTGTAAATGGTAATCGATACTCCGTCACATATCGCAGCAGCTGAATCTATGACGGTAAGAGCCGTGGTTACTGCAATTGTAATGGTGTCATATCCAAGGCAGCCCAGGCCGTCGGTAATTATTACACTGTAGGTAGTTAAGCCCGTTGGTGAAACAGTTTGAGAACTCCCGGTAGCTGCGTTGTTCCACAGATAGCTGTAGGGAGCAAGCCCCCCTGATACTGTCACCTCCAGGTCTGTCGAGCTTCCGAAACACATGCCTGATCCGGTGGTATTCACTGTCATTGGAGTGTTCGGAATTAAGACCGCTGTATCATTCACCGTACAATTGTTCGAATCTGTGATCGTTACGACATAATTTGTAGAACTGCCCATACCCGTCCCAGTGGCGGAGGTTCCCCCATTGTGGGCCCACAAATAGGAATATTGTGGGGTACCCCCTGAAACACTTACCGTAGCTTCCCCATCTGTACTGCCAATGCAGCTAGGGCTGACTGTAGAGACAATAGCGCTCGACATTGCCGGGGGATCATTGAGCATCAACACATCAGTTGCACTACAGCCGTTTCCATCCGTGACAATTAGAGTATAAACAATGCCTGCCGAAAGTCCTGTTCCGGTAGCTGCTGTTCCACCACTGGGAGACCAGGAATACGAATAGGTCCCGCTGCCACCTGCTGCAGAACCAGTAGCTGTACCATCGCTGCCACCAAAACATGTTGGATCTGTTGGACTAGCAATACTCACCAAAATGGCCGGGGGATCGACAAGAGTTACGTTATCTGATGCTATGCAACCATTTGCATCGGTAACAGATAGTGTGGTTGTTCCAGCAGAAAGGCCCGTGCCTGTGACACCAGTACCGCCGGTAGGGGTCCAAACGTAGGTATATGAACCAGTCCCCCCTGCTGCCACAGCGGTTGCAGTTCCATCATTGCCTCCAGCACAAGTAGGGGGTGTGTTAGAAATCACAGTGGCCAGTAATATCGGAGGTTCAGTAAGCAATATACTGTCATTCGCCGTGCATCCATTAGCATCAGTAACCAATACTATTGTCATTACGCCGGCGCTCAGTCCTGTTCCTGTAACTCCCGTTCCACCAGAAGGACTCCACGCGTAAGTGTATGCTACTGTTCCTCCTGATACTCCAACGGTAGCATCTCCTGTTCCGCCTGCACAAGGGGGATCGGTACTTGCCCCAATAGTCGCAATAAATGGCGCAGGATCGGTGAGCATTATTGACTGAGTCGTACTGCAACCATTGCTTTCCGTAACCGTAACTGTGTAGGTTATACCACCTGTTAAACCCGTGCCTGTGGCACCCGTCCCACCACTTGGCCCCCAGGCATAGGTATACGGTGGAGTGCCACCTCCAGCTATAACGGTTGCCGTTCCATCCGAGTCGCCCGAGCATGATGGATCAGTCCAGCCATTCATCAAAGCGTTAATTGATCCAGTGGCAACAGTTACCTGGGTCGTACCGGAAGAACAACCACTATTGTCAGTTACCGTAACATCATAAGTTCCTGCTCCTAAGCCAGTGGCGGTCTGCGTGGTTTGATTGTTCGCTGATGGGCCCCACAGATAGGTATATGGCAATGTTCCACCGGTAGCTGTAACCGTGGCCGTGCCATCCGCATTGCCACAAGTTGCATCGGCAGAATAAGATGTTAAATTCAGTGCGGTAGGGGGCTGCACAGTGATAGTGACCGATGCAGTTGCCGGAGGCCAGTTGTATGCGTCTGTTACTGATACAGTGTATGTAGTAGTTGTAGTCGGGCAAACGGTGTAAGGCCCGATGGTATAAGTACCGGTACCAATATTTGCGTTTGGAATACCTCCTCCTGTCCAAGTAAATGTATATGGAGCATTGTGTCCACCTGTGACGGTGGCTGAAATTGTAATACATTGTCCTGAACAAATAGTAGTGTTAGAAGCTGAAATTGTAATATAATAGGGCCACATCATGGTCTTGGCCAGAGGTGTGCTGGCCTCAGCCTTGCTGCATGTCTCAATTGTTCCAGCAAATGCGACAAAAGAACTAATGTGTAGAATCAATATGGTAGCCAGGATCCTCAAGTGGGTCAGGAACTAATATTATTAGGGTAAAATTATTTAAATATTTGAGCAAGTACTCATTAATCATTCATTAAACAAATATTCTATCGGCGGTTGGATTATCAACAATCAACTACTTGTGTCTATGTATTATACGGATAAGCGTATCAAACAGTTGCCTTGTTATCAGAATGAATGTTCTGATTATCTCCTGATAAAGACAAACTGGCCACCTTCGTCACCTGTGTTTTTCACCGGCTGAAAATTAGGTGATTGGTCTGAATTATTTACTATAGGTACTTTGATCTTGTCGAACAATTGACTGCCGTCCATATAGTTCTCTTTATTCTCATTTAGCGCCTTCAAAAAATAATAGGCAAATACCGAATGTCCATCTCTTCCCCCATCCATGACTGGTTCAATCCCACCTGATGAAATGGCTTGTACGGATTTGAGATTGTAAACTTTTTTGAAATATTTATCTGAATCATCAAAAGGTACTGAAACTGTTTTACCTCTGAATATATCCCCACTGAAGCATGCGTCGGCCACCATAAGTGTATGCTTAGACGCAATGCTGCCAAGGAAAGTTTGGATGTCGGAGTTTGAAATATAGATGGAAATGGAAGCTGTTTGTGCATCCACCGGTACCCAGTATCCCTTATTGAGTTTCTTTTCAAACTCTCCGTGGCCAGAATAATAAATGAACACATTGTCATTTTCCTTCGCATTTTCCACCAGCCATAGGAACTCGTCGATAATATTCTCGCGTGTGGCAGCTTCATTATAAAGCGATCTTATCTGATTGAATCGATATTTACTTCTCAGCAATTTTTCAATGGCCCGAGCGTCGTGAACAGCATTTTCCAGGGGACTCCAGCTGCCTTTGTAATCGTCGACGCCAATGATCAGGGCGTAATACTTTCCAACACTAAGGTTTTCTGCACGAGCTACGTTCAGCCCTTTTAGAGGGTCGCCTGAACCTCGGTAAATTGGGATTTCTTCATTCGCTACTGTACCCGTTGCTTTAAACTCCAGTTTAGCATTTGTGTCGGCGCCTTTTGGGTAATTGAATTCATAACGCGTCCCGTTGATGGTCATCTCAACTTTAGCCAGAACCAACTTTCCATCGAGTAAGATGTAGGAGGGATTTTCAAACTCTGCATATTCCCAATTTTGCTTGAATATTTGTGCCGTATTCAGTGGGACGGCAACATTGATCTTGCCAAATTTTGGAATGATAACCTGGAAGGATTCAGCATCGGCATCAAAGCGACTCAGCATAGCGTTATCCAGTATTATAGAGCTAGAACCATGGTAATTGATCGCTTCGGCCATATACTTGTCTCTTACTTTCTTCATATTAGCACCGCTTATTCTCTTTTGATATGCTTCTGTTTTTTCAAACTCACCCCTGACCATCCACGGTTTTGTTTTCTCTTGCACATACCAGTCAATTGATCTATTAAGCTCACCTGTGAATTTGGTTAACCATACATCAGACTTGCCAGCCTCCTTGAACCGCACCTTACCAGCTACTGCAAACCCGCCATCAGGGGTATTGGCAATGCCATAAATATTGTCGTTTCCATCGTATCCCTTGAACGTCTTTTCCCAAATAAACTTTCCATTCTTGTCCGCGGATAGAATCCAAACCCCCGAATCTTCCGGGCCCTTTGATTTCGTGAATCCAGCCATGAGGTAATTACCCTTCTCATCAATGGTTAGGCAATTCACCTGATCGGCTGATCGGCCGCCATAGGTTTTGTCCCAAAGCACATTGCCGGACTTGTCTAGCTTCACAAGCCAGGCGTCATCTGATCCATTTCCTTTGGAGTCAGTGTACCCTGCAACTGTTATCGTTCCATCATCATGCGCAAAAAGATCATAAGCATACTCTTCTTTAGTATCTCCCAAAGTCTTTTCCCATACCAACTTGCCCAGTGCGTCCAGCACTATGATGTACATGTCTTCGTCTCCCGCTCCAAGAGATCGGGTATGAGCAGCTATTGCATAGCCCCCTCCGGGGCGGTTGACAATGCTGTTGCCAACATCCGTGGGAATTCCGCCTCCGAGCTCGCCACCATGTGCTTTTTCCCATTCCAGATTTCCTTCCGAATCTAATTTGAGCACCCAGACCAGTCCGTTTCTATTGCCTAGGGACTTATTATAACCCGTCACCACAAAGCCACCATCTGGAGTTTCAACTATAGAATTCGCGCTCTCTTCCCCGAAATCACCGTACGTTTTGTCCCATATCAAGTTTCCCCGGTGGTCCATCTTAACAATCCAGAAATCCTTATTACCTGCACCTTTAGATTGAGTTGCCCCGGCCACTACCATTCCACCATCCTTCGTAATGCAAATAGATTTGGCAACGTCTTTCTGTGTCCCTCCAAGGCTCTTCTCCCATATAATTTGACCGGTAACATCCAGCCGCGAGATCCAGAAGTTGCTCTTAGTCGCTTCCGAGTAGGTGTAGCCCGCAACCGCGAAACCGCCGCTGGGAATGGCAACTATATCATTGGCTGCTTTCCACTTTTCCGTAGCAACAACTCGTTGCCACTCCACTTCCGGGCCCTTGTCCTGGCCGGAAGCTGGCAGGATGAAAAACAATGTAATAATTAGAGCTGTGCACACACGTTTCATCATCAGTAAACTTACAAAAAACATCACTCCCATTTCCCCTGTCTTATTTTCCCTGTTTCATTTCCCATTTTCCATCTCCGATCATATTGCTACTTTTGCCTCGTTATTTACAAAAACATCTTCCCATGAGCTTACTAGTAGTTGGAACCGTAGCCTTTGATGCAATTGAAACGCCTTTTGGTAAGACGGATAAGATAATAGGGGGTGCAGCGACATATATTAGTCTGGCTGCTTCATACTTTACTTCGGACATTAACCTTGTGTCGGTGATAGGTTCAGACTTCCCCGAGGAGTCTATCGATCACTTGAAAAGCAGAGGGGTGAATGTGGATGGGTTGCAGATTAAAGAAGGGGAGAAGTCTTTCTTCTGGTCGGGCAAGTACCACAATGACATGAATACCCGCGACACATTGGCCACTGAATTGAATGTTCTTGAGCACTTCGATCCTGTTTTACCAGATTCGTGTAAAGATGCGGATTTTGTAATGTTGGGCAATCTTACCCCGGCTGTACAATTGCGGGTTATCGAACAATTAACATCTACACCTAAGCTTATCGTTTTAGATACCATGAATTTTTGGATGGACATTGCCATGGATGATCTGAAAAATGTGATTGGAAAAATTGATTTGTTGACCATCAATGATGAAGAGGCAAGGCAGCTTTCAGGAGAGTACTCTTTGGTAAAGGCAGCAAGGAAAATTATAGAGATGGGCCCCAAGTACCTGGTCATCAAGAAAGGCGAGCATGGCGCACTCCTTTTTCATGGAGAAAGATTATTCTACTGCCCTGCTATCCCACTGGAGGAGGTCTTTGACCCAACAGGGGCTGGTGACACATTTGCGGGTGGTTTTATCGGATTCCTGGCAGCAAGTGGAGATATTTCATTTGACAATATGAAAAGGGCCGTAATCTACGGATCGGCAATGGCATCTTTCTGCGTTGGAAAGTTCGGTACGGAAGCCTTAATTGGACTCAATCGTGAAGATGTGAATTCAAGGGTAAAGGAGTTTGCGGATTTGGTGCACTTTACCCCCGTATCCTAAACAGGATCCGGACATTCCTTGTTTAGAGCAACCTCTATCAAGATATCTACATCTGGCCAAAAAACCGTTTCTCCATCTTCACCCGTGTGCTTTTCGGCACAGGCCGCGCCCAATTTGGCAATGGCGTCTTCAACACCCCAGCTGCCCGGCTCAATTGTAAAACGGATTTGTACGGTAACATCATCAACGATGTATGAACCCGTAACCTGTTGAGCGGTATCGTTCATCGCTAAGTTGAAGGTGCATGTGCCTTCAACACCTGACCCCTCCCAGGATAGGAGGTTGCCGCTTATTACCTTGGTATTGGTCATTGAACCGAAGTATATTTCCCGGAGCTTTTTATCTCTTATATCATCTTTTGAATTGATGCTGGCAGTATATATCGTTACGTTTGCATTTGTAAGCGCATCAATTGGGCTGGATGCAGTTTCCGTTCCGGTAACTACAACAGAATCCATTTTTCCTTTCACTGCAATTTTACCAGTATGTTTATAGGCTGTCCAATAAACGTTGGTGGCATTATCGCCCAAGGTGTATGCGCATTCTGGCGCAGGAGCAGTCACTGAAGGGTCGTCTGTTGCGCCTTCTACTGTTTCAGTAGCAGATTCTCTTCCACAACTTATCAAGAATCCACTTGCAATTAGGATGGCAACGTATTTGATCTGCATCTTCAAGATTTAAAACTGATTAGCACTTCATTTTTTTCAGCGGAGTCTCCATGCTTTACATAACACTTGTCTATGATCCCGTCAGCTGCTGCTTTCAAGACATTCTCCATCTTCATTGCTTCAAGGATTATCAGGGTATCCCCCTTCTTAACATTGTCTCCTGGTTTTACCATAATTTCCAATACCAGGCCCGGCATTGGAGAAACAAGATCTTTGGCCTTAGAGGCATTCAGATCATCTAATCCGAGCTTCTCCAAAAGCAAATCATAACGGTCCTTCACTTTGAGCTTGAACTTGTGCCCTTCCACCTTGATCTCCATGGATTTTGAAATCGGGTCAAATTGCAGAACCTGTGCCTGATAAGATTTATTCTCGCGAATCACATTGAATATACCTTTGCCGTTTTCCGCAACGTCAATTGAAAAC
>DTRK01000085.1 GCA_012965955.1 Flavobacteriales bacterium | reverse complement strand
CCGTTCTTAGGTGGTGCTAAGAATATTGCATTGATCCCCAGCACAAGTGACTATGTTGGGATCAACTCAGTGAACAACGGCACTATGGGGTCAGCGGGCTTACCTGGTGGATGTGGCGGACCTGGGGATCCTGGGTTAAATCAGACAGCCTATTACGTTGACAATGAAGCCCTGGGAGGTCAATCCGTTCAATATGATGGGTTTACTACGGTTCTTACGGCCCAGGAGACTCTGATACCATTTACTGTTTATCACATGAAAATAGCCGTTGCCGATGCGGGCGATGGCATCTATGATTCTGGAGTGTTTTTGGAGGCTGCCAATATTATAGTTGCGGTAGACACCACCATTACCATCTGTTTGGGCGATTCTGTTGTGTTGAGTATCGATACCAGTAACTATCTTGGTGCCCAATGGAACACAGGAGATACCACGGCAAGCATTACGGTAAGCCCAACCGTTTCAACTACCTATACGGTTGTTGTTACTGATGTCAATACAAATAATACGGATACTTTGATTTATATTGTGGTTGTTTCTGACCCAACTGTAACTGCTACCTCCACAGATGTATCCTGCAATGGTCTGACAGATGGAACCGCAGCTGCTATAGTCACCAATGGGGTAGGGCCTTACAGCTATTCCTGGAGCACCTCGGCAACTACTTCCTCAATAAGCGGGCTGGCCGAGGGAACGTATTCAGTGACGGTAACAGACAGCATTGGCTGCACCAAGACAGACAGCACCAGCATAAGCACAACGGGACCGCAGACCAGTAGCATTATTGGGTGGACGCAAGTATCCCCATTATCCCAGGTACAATATGAGGTTTCTCAAACACTTGGCTCTACCTATAATTGGATCATTACTGGAGGAAGTATCATCACCGGCCAAGGAAGCTATGTAATAGAAGTGCAATGGAGCAATGCGGGAATGGGCCAGGTAGCCGTTGTAGAAACTGATACTGCCGGTTGTGTGGGCGATACGGTTACATTAGCGGTGCAAATAGGTACAAATTCAGTAATTGCTGCCTATGCCGCCTCGGCAGAGCTGCTCATCCACCCCAACCCCACCACAGGCACCTTAACCGTTGAAGGTGTTGAAGGCACCGTAATGGTTTATGATATCTATGGAAGATTGGTACTGACTACCAACACCAATACCCTGGATATCTCCCAATCTGCCACAGGTATCTATTTTGTTCGTGTAGTGGATCAGCAGGGCAGGGTATATTCACAGAAGGTAATCAAGCAATAAGTTGAACAAACTACTGCTAATACTCGCTGTTGCACTTCTGGCTATTGGGTGCATTCAGAGGTACTCTGAAGATGAAGTAACTGAGAATAGTGGCATTACCGTATTCAAAACTGGTGGGACACCTGTTACTGGTATTGTATATGACGAATATGAAAACGGTCAATTATGGCAGCAATTAAATTATGAAGACGGTGGAAGAGAACATACCTGGATATCCCTTTACTCGAAAGGAAGCTAAACAGAAGGCTATGCTTTTTCAAAACTTTATTAAGCTTTTGGAGTGGTACCACAAGGGTAAAGAGGAAGAAAAAGACCTGGGGATGAAAGGGACGACTTCTGGAGCTAAAAGCGGCAAGCAACTAGATTTGCCCTTTTAGGGATTAACGCGTATTTGTTGTACCACTGTTGTACCTATGAACACACCCCCCCCACTCTACCTGATAGAATGAGGGTTTATGTGGTTGCCCGACTAGGGCTTTCTATAAATGTCTCCTGACCTGATATATGATAGCGATTTATGTTATTTCAGGGTGTCAAATAGGTATCACGTGGCAGAATCAACATTCGATCATGATACCGAGGCGACGATGCAAAACGAGCTAGAATTCTTATTTTGTGCTATGCAAAGGACTCCTAACCCCCTGAATACCAGCACAATTTATTATCCATTTGGGATGATAATGGAACGTGCACCAACGCACACAAGCAAGAGAGAAAAATCTGTAACTTTCAGATCCTTGCTGAATCAATGCGACGGAACCGGCATTTCCCCTTAGTTATTTAAGTCATGCTTATATTGTTAAAACATCCAAACAACGCCCACAATGAATAAAAATATTGCATTGAAATTACTTGCCCTTTTCTTGGTAATTATTGCTGAATTAAACTTGTCAAATGCGCAAAAAATATCCGGGATGTGGGAGAATGCACAGATTCTCCAAACTAAGAAAGGATTTCTGGTTTATGGATTATCAAAAAAGGATAAAAAAATTGCGTTTAACGTAAAGTTCTATGACAAAGACCTTAATCTGGTTACCGAGGTTTCAAAAGCGGTGGTCAAAGGAGGAGGACGGCTGGATAGAGTGGTTGAGATGGACGGTAAAGTTGAATTTGGAATGAAATTGAGTTCGTTAGTGGTCACAGATGATCTGAGTGAATCACAGTACTATCAGTGGAGCAAGGCTGACATTAAGGCCGCACGTGAAGCGTATAAGTCATCATCAATGGACGATTACATGCCTGTATATGTGTCTGATATGATGCGGGGAAGGTCAAATGGTATTTACCGGGGAGATACTTATCTAGAGCTAGTTCACAAAAACAAGTTACCGCTCAATGTCATGGGGCCAGGAGTTCGAAAGAATGATTACAAGGGAGGACCTGCAATTCGTGGTTTTTCTTTGAACGATAGAACAAATTACCAAACGTATAAGAACAAATGGTCAGTGGCGCTTGGTGAGTTTAAAATTAGCTGTTTCAAGTGGTTCCCTCTAAACAACGAGTCCCTATTCCTTTACATATCTGAGTTCAATAAGGTAAAAGGTAGCGAATTCATATATAAAGTCGACGCCTCCAAAGGAAATGTAGACTTCAGAGTCGGTCTAACATTAAAGGACACGAGCCTTGCGCCTGTTTTTTCAACCATGGCAATGGATGATTCTGGACATCTAATCGTAGTCGGTAATTACTTTAAGAAAGTAAGACCAAAAAGAGAAAGAGGGATGAGAATGGAAGGATGGTTCATTATAAAGATTGATGCAGCTGGAGAGCAAATAGCAGAGGTCATTCATGAGTTTGACCCTCCGGTTCTTCCCGCTAGTTTTGATGACGATAAACTAGAGAGGCGCTGTATGAGCTTTCAAATTCTACAAACCACTCAAGGGTCGATCATATTGGTGGGAGAGAACATCAGATTGCACTTTTCGAAAGGATCATATTCACCTAACATGTCACACCCAGGGACTCCTGCTGCCAATTCTGCGACAATACCCCAGCGGACTGACTATTATCAAACCTACGGGGTTAGCTTTTTAAAGTTGGATAACAAGTTGGAAATCATTGATAATAATTACTTTGAAACAATTTATACAACCAGGGACAGAGAGCACGGTAAGACGTTCGCACTAAAGTCCACGATGTACGAGCAAAATATTTATGAGTTGCTCGCCGATTTAGACTTGCAGCAAGTGAGAAATCCTTTGTATGAGTATATCACCCAGGATTTTTCCGCTGCCGAGAATGGAAATCGACTGGTCTACAGACAGTATGAAAAAGATATCGATGAATATACTTATACCTCAATATACCTTTCAGGAGACTCGGCTGGACAAAAGAAGGTTGTTGAGACTAATCTGGACAAGCAAGATATAAAGTTTTTCACCAAGTCTCCTACAGAATTGTACAAGTTCAAGACCAGCAAGACTCGTTTTAGTTTAGAGGTAATTCCATTCTAATTCGGGATCTAAGCAGACAATATTTCTATCATCTTTTGCGACCTAGATTTGATTAAACCTTTGAAGTACATTTTATTTTTTCTTTCTGTACTCCCCGCTGCCACGCGATCTTTTCTGCCTTGAACAACACAACAAACATAGGATGAACAAAAGAGCCTGGGGCAACGGACTATCGCACTCAATGAAGGTAGATCATCACTTACTGCAAATAAGTGGCTCTATGGAAATAGGTAGGGGTGAAAATTGCAATTATTCCTAACTAGGGTCTTGTGATTTGGGGAAAGTGCAAAAGAAACTTTGAACTAGATTTCCAGGTCAATCATCCAAGAGCATCTTCTTCTCCACAGAACCATCCTCATAGATGTAGAATAAAAGAGTGTTAGGTACAGGCTGGGTGGTTCTGCCAAGTATATCTGTGATGTAAAGAAGTTGTTTGTTGGGGGGTGGGAGCTCGTAGATGCCTGTTGTACCGCAGGGTGTAGGATAATTACAGTCTTCACTGAAGGAGGTTTGAGTGTCTATATATATCAAAT
>DTRK01000084.1:6921-14566 GCA_012965955.1 Flavobacteriales bacterium | reverse complement strand
ACGGCTTGGAAAAGTGGTTGTAAGGGAATCACGGTTTATAGAGATGGCTCGCGCTCTGGGGTGCTTCTTGCTAATGATGATAGCTCTGGAGACAAGGAAGGCGATTTCAAAGAGACGCAAGCGCCAAAGCGCCCAAAGAGTCTTGAGACTGAAATCCTCAGGTTTCAAAATAACCACGAAAGGTGGATCGCTTTCATTGGGCTATTGGATGGCCGTCCTTATGAAATCTTTACGGGTAAAGAAGAGGATGACACATTCTTGATTCCAAAGTCAATTACTCGTGGTTTGATTCTAAAGAACAAAAGTGAAGATGGAGCCAAGCGTTATGACTTTAGCTTTGAGGATAAACAGGGTTATAAGACTACGATAGAGGGTTTATCAAGATTCTTTGACAAGACATATTGGAATTATGCCAAGCTCATTTCAGGAGTTTTGAGACATGGGATGCCGCTGCCATTTGTGGTGAACCTCGTATCTAACCTGCACCTTGATGATGATTCTATCAATACCTGGAAGAATGGAGTTGAAAGAGCACTTCGCAAGTTTATTCCAGATGGTACTGTTGCGGTGCATAGGGAATGTCCGGAGTGTAAGGACCCTGAAGGGTTGATCTACGAAGAGGGATGTTTGCACTGTAAGGCATGCGGCCACTCAAAGTGCGGCTAAGAGATTAATTAAACAATCGTGAGAAAGCCCGGGGGTCAGTTTGATTCTCGGGTTTTTTTTTGGAAAGCCGTTACGTCAAGTGTGCAATGAACGCGAAAGAAGCTGCCATAAAATACTCTGAAATAACATCTTTCGTGCCCTATGCACGCCCTTGGTGAACTTTGTAGTTAAGCTGCGAACCGCATTACTCTTTGGAGGGCAGTTCTCCAAGCCTAAGCGTACCCTTCAAAAAAATTATGGTGCCAACCGCCATAAGGATATGGGCAAAATCACGGTGGTTAAACCATTGGTGGAGAACAACGGGTTTATTGAAGATAAAGCCCGCAACAAACATCACAGCTATTGCCTGAAGAAAAATCTTGCTGCCTATGTCTTTGGTTTTTAAATATACGAAAAGCTGAAAGGAGAATACCACTACCAACAGCCCATAAACTACGTGAATTTGAACAAAACGAAAGTGCAAGGTTATCGCCGTAATAAACATGAAAGTGAGCAGCTCCACAACATTGAGAATCAAGAATGTTTTACCCAATGTGGGATTGACCAATCTGGTGGCGTGCTGAATCGCTGCACGCTCTATGAGGGCAATAGAGATCATGGAAACAAACCAACCGAGCAATTTCCAATGTTCATTAACGGCATACAGAAATGCATGTCCAATCATGCCCCCGAAAAAGGTGGCAAATCCCATGGTCAGGAAATACCACCCCATAAACAGAGCAGTTTTCCCTGTTACATTTGATTTTCGCAGGCGCCAGTAGGCATAGATGCACGTTGCCGCGACCAATATATCGGTTATGGAGGTAACCGGTTCCAATATTCGAATTCCGAATATTTCAATGTCAGGCTGTGATATTAAGGTAACGTCCACGCTCGGATTAAATGCTTGCGGGCAAAACTATGAATGTTTGGAAAGAAAAAGTCGAACTACTTTAGTAAAGTATGATCAAAAGACCGAATCCTCCTAAGATGGCGCAAGCAGTAAGTACAGCCACTTTTTTTCCCATCAAGAGCGTATGCTCTATATTAAGCCGTTTTCGTATTAGACGAAGGTGTTTTTCTGAGATCTCAGCATATTTGTAAATTCTACGCTGGGTGCGGTCCTGATCTTTTGAGTTTTCGTAAGCTTTGTAGGAGCCGAATATCTTTCTCTTGCGCCGTTTATTGGCCTTCAAAGTTTGGATCATGTGTAATATTGTTCCGCCTCCGCTCATCGTTATAGGTTTTTAAAATGTGTCTATAACAATATACGGGGAAAACGAGCAAAATGTTTCCAGATAGCAGTGACAATTCACCTGATTGAGATTTTGGCTTTGCAGAAACCTTATATTTGATTGCAATAGCATAGGTAAGCGCCACTTATGATAAGCGTTATATTCATCATTAACGGACGATTGAGCAATAGCCTGCAGGCCCAGGAGCAAATATTGGAGGTTGCCGGTGATGGAATACAAATTTCTGCAATTCTAACCAGATCAAGCCTGGATGCTGTTGATTTGGCTGAGCAGGCAATAATAAATGGAACTCACTATATAATTGCAGTTGGTGGTGATGGAATGGTCAACGAAGTAGTGAATGGTTACATGAAAGCACCGGAAGAGCTTAGATGCAAAGTAGCGTTGGGTATCTTTTCATCAGGGAAAGGAAATGATTATGTCAAAAGCCTGGGTACAAGTGGAGAATTGCAGGAGCTATTTGCATTGATTAAAGGTGAAAAGACAAAGGCAGTTGATGTGGGACTGGTGACATGTGTAGGCTTGGACGGGGAAGAGTTGAAACGGTATTTTATCAATATTACGGATGTGGGACTGGGCGGGTACATTGTACAGGACATAGACCTCAGTGGCACATTTATCAATGGATATCTTACTTACCAGAAGGCGATTATTCAAACGTTTTTGACATACAAGCATATTAAAGTGAGATTGGAATCAGCAGAAATGAATTGGGAGGGAAGCATTCTAAGCTTGATCATGGCAAAGGGTAAGTTCTTTGGGACTGGCCTCTGCATAGCGCCTCATGCCAATACCGATGATGGCAAATTGGGATTGGTCTTGATTGGGGATGTCAGCTTATGGGATTATATAAGGAACCTTGGCAAATTAAAAAAGGGCCTGAAGTTAGAGCATCCTGAAGCCTCCTACCACACCATCGGAGGCTGTAAGATCACTCCTATTGAGGGAGAATGCCCGATAGATATGGACGGGGAATTTGTTGGATATGCACCTATGGAGGTACAGGTGATTCCTGGAGCAGTGAGGTTTTTAGCTCCTTAAGCCCTAAACCGCATACATCCCCTCAATCTCCCCTGCAAACTTCTCTTCAATCACCCTCCGCTTCAGCTTCGTGGTTGGCGTGAGCTCGCCTTCTCCTGCTGTCCATTCCCTTGCCAATAGGGTAAACTTTTTAATCTGTTCAACATGGTTGATCTCTGGGTTGATGCCGTCTATTTCCCTCTGAATCTTCTCCCTTACCCGTTCATCCCTGACCATCTCTTCCAAATTGTCGAACACCCAGGATTTGTGCTTACAATACTCCTCGAGGTATAAGACAGAAGGTACAATTAGGGCGCTGACAAACTTTCTGTTGTTACCAATCACCAGAACCTGCTCTATGAAGGGTGATTCCTTGTACTTGTTCTCCACTTGTTGCGGGGCTACATATTTCCCCCCTGAAGTCTTGAAGAGCTCTTTCTTGCGATCCGTAATTTTCAAAAATTCCCCCTCCACGAATTCACCAATATCTCCAGTGTGAAACCAACCGTCTTTGTCGATCACCTCGTCTGTCAGGTCCTGTCGCTTATAATAGCCCATCATAATATTCGGCCCCTTGGCAAGAATCTCTCCGTCTTCCGCAATTTTAATCTTCACCCCCGGCAATGGAGGGCCAACAGTCCCGATTCTTCTTTTAACAATTTCCAATCTGTTGGAAGTGAGCACTGGCGAAGTTTCTGTTAAACCATATCCCTCGACAATTGGAACGCCAGCAGCCCCGAAAATCTTCGCCAGCTTAGGCTGCAATGCAGCGGCCCCTGTTATTATTCCCACTACGTTACCGCCTAAAGCTTCATGCCATTTTGAGAAGATTAGCTTTCTGGCCAACGCCAATTGCAAATTGTAGATCGGCCCCTGGTTTTTATTCAGCTCAAAACGTCTTCCAAGGTCCAGGGACCAGTAGAACAGCGCCCTTTTTATTCCGGTGAGACTCCTTCCCTTCTCCAGAATTTTCTCATAGATCTTTTCCAAAAGACGAGGCACGGTACTGAAGTATTCAGGCCCAAGCTCTCTTAAATTGTCACCAATAGTCTCCAGGTTCTTGGCATAGTATATAGAGACATTATTGGCCAAATAGGTATAGGAAATGGTGCGTTCAAATATGTGACACAGGGGAAGGAAGCTCAATGCCTTGCTTCCTGCAATGATAGGCAGTATCTGAGAGATTGCTTCAATATTGCTGCTTATATTTCGGTGTGACAGCATGACCCCTTTGGGGGTGCCGGTGGTTCCGGAAGTATAGATGATCGTCGCAAGATCCTCGGTATCTATCTCACCCCTTATTTGAGCAAGACGTTTCTCTTCCTCATCACTCGGTGTCTTCAAAATCTCGTTCCAATTAGGGGCTTCATCAACCTCATCGAAGGTAAAAATTGCCATTAGGGATGGGAACTGATCAATTAGCGGCGCCACCTTCCCATAAAGTTCAGCGTTCTCAACAAAACAGAGCTTGATCTCTGCGTCACCGAAAATAAATTTGAATTCGGAAGTGGACAGGGTAGGATATATTGGGACTACAACCGCACCAATTTGCTGTATGCCAAAGTCGGCAAAATTCCATTCAGACCTGTTGTTTGAGATGAGGGCTATTTTATCATCCTTTTCAATACCTTTATTTAGCAAACCAAGGCTGACAGAATTTATCTTCTGAACGGTATCCGAATAGTTGTGTTCCCGCCAGGAAGCGCCTGCATCGAGTCTATGCTTATCCGCATACGCAATTTTACTCGGAGCCTCTTTGGCTTTCTGGTGAACAATGTCAAACAGCCGGGGATAATTGCCCATAGAATAATTTGAGAATGTGTTTTGCCTTGATTGTACTAGTATAGATCGAAGATAAAGTAAATAATCAAACCCGTTTTAACAGGGCAAGTACATCAGGAACACTATTTGTGCGACGAACCTGGGAGTGCCTTGGCGTTCTGCAGTGTGATATTATTTGAGCATTACAAAATACACGAGAACTATTGCGCAAATTATCATTGCAATGGTGATTCCAATACGTTCAATGATTTCGGCCCGTAAACGCTTTTTCGTTTCTCGCAACGTATTCCGCCTCGCAGTCGCCCGTGCCTCTTTTTCTGATTGGCTTAGTTTGGCTCCCTGTACATTGCGGAGTTCCAATTGGTAAATGCGTTTCAACTTCGCATAAGGCTTGCGGGCCTTTGGCGATTTGATAAAGTTCCATCTGACGGGCATGAGCTTCATCGCTGCAAAGGCAATAAGTGGATTCCATTAATAATAGCGATAATTTTCGACTAATACTTGACCGGTTGGCTCCAATTGATTTTGGTCAATAGAATTTGTCTAAATCTCTACTATATTTGCCTCTCTGATAGATGAGTGAAGAAATTGCAGATATTGACCCGGTAGAAACGCAGGAGTGGTTGGATGCCCTGGCTTCGGTTGTAAAGCATGAGGGGAAAGACCGTGCGGAGTATTTGTTGACAGAACTCAACAAGTTTGCTCAGCAAGCCGGAAGCAATGCACCAACGGGCATGACGGCAGCATATGCCAATACCATTGCGCCAGAGGACGAAGAGCCGATTCCAGATGATAAAGGCATCGCAAAAAAACTTAGGTCCATTGTCCGGTGGAACGCTGTTGCCATCGTGTTGAGGGCCGGAAAGATCGCTCCTGAGCTTGGAGGACATATAGCAACATACTCCTCAGCGTCAGATTTGTATGAGGTTGGATTCAATCACTTTTTCCACGCCCCCTCAAAGGACCATCCAGGGGACTTGGTTTATATCCAGGGCCATTCGTCACCCGGAATCTATGCGAGGGCGTTTCTGGAGGGAAGAATATCCGAAGATCAGCTGATTAATTTTAGGCAAGAGGTGGAGGGGAAAGGTATCTCGTCATATCCCCACCCCTGGTTAATGAAAGACTTCTGGCAGTTCCCAACGGTGTCCATGGGATTGGGCCCGCTACAGGCGATATATCAGGCACGCTTTCTCAAATACCTCGAAAATAGGGGATTGAAGGAGGGCAAGGGCAGAAAAGTATGGGCTTTTGTGGGTGACGGTGAGATGGATGAACCGGAGTCTCTTGGAGCGATTAGCATCGCGGTCCGGGAAAAGCTTGATAATCTGATATTCGTTATCAATTGTAATTTGCAACGGCTTGATGGCCCTGTGCGAGGGAACGGGAAGATAATACAAGAGCTTGCATCAATCTTCGGAGGAGCCGGATGGAACGTGATCAAGGTGATATGGGGAAGAAGGTGGGACGACCTTCTTGCAAGAGACAAAACAGGCTTGCTGTTAAAGCGAATGCAGGAGTGCGTGGATGGTGATTACCAGCGCTATAAATCAAGGGATGGCGCACATGTCCGAGAGGATTTCTTTGGCAAGTACCCCGAATTATTGGAATTGGTGAAGGACATGTCTGACGATGAGATCTGGAAGCTGAATCGGGGCGGGCACGACGCATCCAAGGTTTATGCGGCCTATCATGCGGCTACCAACCACCAAGGCGGGCCAACTGTAATCCTGGCGAAGACAATTAAAGGATTTGGTATGGGATCGGCAGGTGAGGCACAGAACATCACGCACCAGCAGAAGAAAATGAATACCGATCAGCTCAAGCAATTCTGCAGATGGTTCCAAATAGACATTCCCGAAGACCAGATAGCCGATGTGCCATTTTACAAGCCGGCTGATTCTAGTCCTGAAATAAAATACCTGCACAGGCAACGCAAGGAGCTAGGTGGTTATTTGCCATCCAGGCGTGTTAAGGGCGACAAGCTCACGGTTCCCAAGCTGGAAGATTTTCAAGTGGTGCTTGATGGTTTTGGGGATAGGGAAATTTCAACGACCATGGCATTTGTACGTGTTTTGGGTATCCTGCTAAAGGATAAGAACATCAAGGAACGGATTGTACCG
Organism: Flavobacteriales bacterium; assembly: GCA_012965955.1. Taxonomy (GTDB): domain Bacteria; phylum Bacteroidota; class Bacteroidia; order NORP154; family NORP154. The sequence goes on along the minus strand of DTRK01000084.1, from coordinate 7,740 downwards.
ATCATTCCTGATGAAGGCCGGACCTTCGGGATGGAGGGTTTGTTCCGGCAGATTGGCATTTATTCGCCTGTTGGGCAACTATATGAGCCCAATGACAGGGAGCAGTTGATGTATTATAAGGAAGACAAAAAGGGTCAGCTGATCGAAGAGGGGATCTCAGAGGCCGGTGGATTTGCCACCTGGATGGCGGCTGGAAGCTCATATTCCAATAGCGGAGTATCGATGATGCCATTTTTCATTTACTATTCCATGTTCGGTTTCCAAAGAGTTGGAGATCTGGCATGGGCGGCCGGTGATTTGCGTGTCAGGGGATTTTTGATGGGAGCTACAGCCGGAAGAACCACCCTTGCAGGAGAGGGACTCCAGCACGATGATGGTCAGAGCCATTTGTTTTCGAGCGTGATTCCAAATTGCCTAAGCTACGATCCCGCATACGCCTATGAGTTGGCGGTGATCATACAGTACGGAATGGTGAGGATGTACGAGAATCAGGAAGATGTGTACTACTACATCACGGTAATGAATGAGAACTATATCCAGCCGGCCATGCCTAAGGGTGCAGAGGAGGGAATTATAAAGGGCATGTACCAGCTCAGAAAATCCAAAAAGGAAAACAAGGCACATGTGCAGTTAATGGGCTCAGGAACCATTTTGCGTGAAGTGGAAAGGGCAGGCGAGATCTTGGAGAAAGACTTCGGTATAACATCTGATGTGTGGAGCGTAACGAGTTTTACAGAACTCAGCAGGGATTGTAGCGATATAGCTCGCTCAAATGCCCTAAACCCTGAGGGGAAAGCGAAAAGAAATTATGTAGAAACG
>DTRK01000084.1:584-6864 GCA_012965955.1 Flavobacteriales bacterium | reverse complement strand
CTGTGATCGCGTCGACCGATTACGTTAGATTGGTTGCGGATCAGATCAGGGCGTATGTTCCTGCACCGTATTACGTATTGGGTACTGATGGCTTTGGAAAGAGTGACACGCGCAAAGCGTTGCGCCATCATTTTGAGGTCGATGCAAAGATGGTTGCTTACACAGCCCTAAGAGCTTTGGCGGATAGTGGTGATTACCCACAAGACAAATTAGCAGTAGCGATGAAAAATTTGGGTGTAGATTCAAGTAAGTCCAATCCAGCAATATCTTAAATGTGGCGCGAATAGAAGACATACTAGTTCCTGATATAGGCGGTGCAGATGATGTTGAAGTCATCGAAATCCTCGTAAAGCCCGGCGACAAAGTACAGGAAGAAGATCCTATCATTACCCTGGAAGGTGACAAGGCGACCATGGAAGTGCCCACAACGATGGGAGGGGTAGTTAAAGAGATCAAAGTTAAGATTGGGGATTTGGTTGCGGAAGGATCTGTAATCTTAACCCTCGAAGTTGAAGGCGACGCAAAAGCGGCTAAAAAGGATACGTCATCCGGAGATTCAACGGAAGATGAGAAACCTAAAAAAGAAGAGTCCGGGCAGCAAAGCACTGCTGCGAGAACTAGTAAATCACCAGATTTCAAAGTTGAAGAGGCTGCGCCTTCGGGCGATGTGTATGCAAGTCCGGGCGTAAGGCGTTTGGCTCATGATCTCGGGGTGGACCTGAGAAATATAGGAGGCACCGGACCCAAGAGCCGGATCATTAAGCAAGATGTTTTTGCTTATGTCAAGAAGCGGCTTACAGGTGAAGGAGATGGGTTGCAAGTCGGGCCGGCTCGCAAGGTGGATTTCGCCAAGTTCGGCAAAGTGGAAACGGTACCGCTTACCAAGATCAATAAGGCTACGGCGGTCAATGTGCACAGGAGCTGGGTTACCATTCCACATGTTACCCAATTTAATGATGCGGACATTACCGATATGGAAGCTTTCAGGCAGAAAAACAAAAAGAAAGCGGCTGATAGGGGTTATAAATTGACACCGCTGGTCTTCATTATGAAAGCCGTCGTAGGTGCTCTAAAAGAGGTGCCGAAGTTCAATGCGTCCCTGGATGCTACAGGGGACAACCTCGTTTATAAAAAATATTTCCATCTGGGAATTGCGGTTGATACGCCAAATGGATTGGTTGTACCTGTTGTTAAGGATGTTGACAAGAAGGACATTTACGAACTCGCTAAAGAGCTGGGAGAGATCAGTGAAAAGGCGCGGGACAATAAGTTAACACCAGCAGATATGGCGGGCAGCTGCTTCACAATATCCAGCTTGGGAGGAATTGGGGGCACTGCGTTTACGCCTATTGTGAATGCTCCTGATGTCGGGATTCTCGGTGTTTCACGATCAAAGGCAACACCGGTTTACGAGGGAGACAAACTCGTTCCAAGGCTGATGTTACCGTTATCACTATCATATGATCATCGCGTAATTGATGGTGCAGCAGCGGCAAGATTTATTGTTGATCTCTCTGCAAGGTTGGGGGATGTAAAGGGTTTGACGAAGTAATATGGCCAGGGAAGCGAAAAATACGGAAGTCGTTGTTCTGGGTGCAGGACCGGGAGGATATTCTGCCGCATTTCGTGCAGCGGACCTTGGAAAGCAGGTTATTCTTGTAGAGCGTTATGAGTCACTCGGAGGGGTTTGCCTCAATGTAGGATGTATTCCTTCTAAAGCATTGCTGCATACGGCAAAAGTGATTGAAGATGCAAAGGACATGTCTGAATGCGGTGTCACGTTTGGAGATCCCAAGATCGAGGTTCAGAAAATTCTTGCGTGGAAGCAGGGTATTGTAGACAAACTAACAGGTGGGCTGACAGCATTGGCAAAGAGAAGAAACGTTGAGGTGGTACAAGGTGAAGGAAAATTTGTTTCCAGGAATGAACTTTCGGTTAAGTCCACTAACGGGGATATTACCATAACATTTGAGCAGGCTATTATCGCTGCCGGCTCAAGGCCCGCTAAACTACCATTCATTCCAGATGACCCTAGGGTGATGGATTCTACTGATGCGCTGCTTTTGGAAGACGTCAATTGTAAGATGCTTGTGTTAGGGGGAGGCATCATCGGCCTGGAGATGGCGACAGTATACCACAGTTTGGGCGCGAGCATTGATGTAGTGGAATTCATGGAGCAGCTGATTCCAGGTGTTGATAAGGATATAGTCAAAGTACTTCACAAGCATATAGAGTCGCGCTACAACAACATTATGCTCAGCACCAGGGTAATCGGGGTAGAAGCGAAAAAAGAAGGCCTATTGGTCACATTCGAAGGAGAAAATGCACCTGCTGAGCCAGAGTTGTATGACAGGATACTAGTTGCGGTTGGAAGAATACCAAACGGCAATTTGCTAGATGCCGGCAAAGCGGGAGTGGAGGTGGATGAAAAGGGGTATATCGCCGTTGATAATCAGCAAAAAACCAATGTGGAGAACATCTACGCCATCGGAGATATTGTTGGACAACCCATGTTAGCGCATAAAGCAATGCCTGAAGGGCGGTTAGCAGCGGAAGTTATATCTGGTAAGCGACATTATTTTGACGCAAAGTGCATTCCATCTGTTTCCTACACCGATCCAGAGGTAGCATGGGTTGGGGTTACAGAGGTGGAGGCAAAAGAAAAGGGACTTGATTACGGTCGGGGAGCGTTCCCATGGGCCGCAAGTGGAAGGGCGCTAGGTATGGCAAGGACCGAAGGGATGACAAAGTTGCTTTTTGATAATGCTGATAACAAACTTATTGGCGCTGCCATTGTAGGCGTTAATGCGGGAGAATTGATCGGGGAAATGGCTTTGGCGATTGAAATGGGTTGTGATGCTGAAGATATCGCTCTTACTATTCACGCACACCCTACGCTTTCTGAGACAACTATGCTCTCGTCGGAAGCATTTGAAGGGACAATCACTGATCTTTATCTGCCTAAGAGGAAAAAGCAATAAAACGCTTTGGTCGAAGCTACCGGCCAAAAAGCGAAATCCTATCTTACATACGCTTTTTATTTGCTAAATTTGTAGGTTGTACTTATAGAAGATAATTAAGGGCATGGCCAAAGTAGAAAAAACCAAAGAGGTACTAGACAAAGTCGTCATCCGTTTTGCCGGTGACTCCGGTGATGGCATGCAGCTTACGGGCTCTCAGTTTACGTTTACTTCGGCCCTATCGGGGAATGATCTCGCGACTTTCCCGGATTTTCCGGCAGAAATACGGGCCCCAGTAGGGACAGTAGAGGGGGTTTCGGGGTTCCAGGTGCAAATTGGAAAGGTACATATCCACACACCAGGTGATGAATCCGACGTATTCGTCGCCATGAATCCTGCAGCACTTAAATCCAATCTGAAATGGGTTAAAAAAGGAGGTACCCTGGTGGTGGACACGGATAGTTTTACTAAAAAGGATATTGAAAAGGCAGGATACGAAGAAAATCCATTGGAAAATGATTCTCTTCAAGAGTACAACCTGGTACAGTCTCCAATCTCTACCTTGGTAAAAACTGCAGTGGAGGGGATGGATCTCGACATGAAGAGCACTTTGAGGTGCAGAAATATGTTCGCCCTCGGAATGATGTACTGGTTGTTTGACAGAGACGTGAATCAAACGGTTAAGTTTCTTGAGAAAAAGTTCAAGAATAAGCCTGCAATTGTTGAGGCGAATATAAAAGCGCTTCACGCCGGTTTCTTTTACGCGGAAACCGTAGAGGCATTACCCTCAACATACACAATTCCACCAGCTGTAATTGAAAGCGGAAATTATCGCCATATATCTGGAAATCAGGCGACAGCCTGGGGGTTTCTGGCAGCATCTCAAAAGTTGGGCAGAGACTTGTTTTATGGGTCTTACCCAATAACGCCTGCTTCCGATATATTGCATGAACTTTCGAAGTTCAAGCAAATGGGGGTAATAACCATGCAGGCTGAAGATGAAATTGCAGCTGTGTGTGCTACGATTGGAGCAGCGTATGCCGGAAATCTGGGCGTAACTGCGTCGTCAGGGCCCGGTATAGCATTGAAGGGGGAGGCAATAGGACTCGCAGTAATGACAGAATTGCCGGTGGTGATCATTGATGTGCAACGTGCGGGCCCTTCTACTGGAATGCCAACTAAAACGGAACAAGCTGATTTGATGCAGGCACTTTATGGTCGAAATAGTGATAGCCCTTGCATTGTGTTGGCAGCAAGTACGCCCTCGAATTGTTTTAATTATGCGTTTGAAGCGGCTCGCTTAGCAGTTGAGCACATGACGCCGGTGATATTGTTGTCTGATGGATATTTGGGAAATGGCTCTGAGCCATGGAAGTATCCAAAGATGGCGGATCTGCCAGAGATCAAAGCGCCTGGAACCAAATCGAAGGGGGAGGACTTTTTACCCTATGCAAGGGATGATGAGAAAATGAACAGGGCCTGGGTCGTTCCAGGTACCAAAGGCTACGAGCACAGGATTGGCGGCATTGAGAAGGAAGAGCTCACAGGCAAGATCTCCTATGATCCGGAAAACCATGAGATAATGGTGAAGGTGCGAGCTGAAAAGGTCGCGCGGGTGGCAAACTATATTCCTGAGCAGGAAGTAGTGGGAGAAGACAAAGGTGAAGTCTTGCTAGTCGGTTGGGGAAGTACTCGCGGATCCTTGTTTACTGTCTGCAAGGATTTGCAGGATGAAGGTAAGAGTGTCAGCATGGCTCATTTTAATTATCTCAACCCGCTTCCCAAAAACACAGCGGAAATATTATCTAACTTCAAGAAGATCGTAGTATTCGAGTTGAATGATGGGCAGTTTGCCAATTACCTGAGGGGTGTGTATCCTGAATTTAAGTATGAAAAATACAATAAGGTTCAGGGGATGCCACTGACGGTAGCGGAGATAAAGGAAGAAGTCTCAAAGTACTGTTAATGAAGTTGTTGTCTGCTATATTAGTTGTATTGACCAGCTTTAGCGCATTTGCCGGAGGCGGCGCTACCGGTAAAGAGGATGTCCTTTTTTCGCTTGCGATCGTGGCATTTTTGACGTTGCTTTTGGGATTGGTGTACCTCTCAGATTTTGTCAATAAGATCAGAAAGGACAAAGACTATAGAGAGCACCTGAGAACCCATACCATTCATTTAATCAACACAGTGAGAATAATATTTCAAAAGGAGAAGCAAGATGAAAATGAAAAGAGAATTGACCTTGCAGTCTCGCTGGACTTTAATAATTAAATTAATATGGCAGACCACTTAGTAGAACCAAAAGACGGGGATGGTCCTTTAACAAAGAAAGACTTTGCCAGCGATCAGCTGGTAAGATGGTGTCCGGGGTGTGGGGATTATGCGATTCTCTCAGCTGTTCAGAAGGCCATGCCGGAATTGGGGTATGCCAGGGAAGATATTGTGTTTGTCTCTGGTATTGGATGTGCCGCCCGCTTTCCGTATTATATGAACACCTTTGGGTTTCATACAATTCACGGCCGAGGGCCTGCTTTTGCTACAGGGATAAAGCTCTCCAATCCAGATCTTTGTGTCTGGGAAGTACAAGGTGATGGTGACACGTTGGCGATTGGTGGAAACCATTTCATTCACGCCATTCGAAGAAATATTGACATCAACATCATGGTGTTCAACAATGAGATTTATGGCCTTACGAAAGGTCAGTATTCGCCAACTTCTCGCAAAGGAACAAAATCTGGTTCTACACCAATGGGTTCCCTGGAAAGGCCCTTTTCTTTAGGTGAGCTTGCGCTGGGAGCGCAAGGGACGTTTTATGCACGTACACTGGATACAAATCCCAAGTTGATGACTCAGATTGTGGCAGAATCGGCTAAGCACAAGGGCACCTCACTCATCGAAATTTTACAAAACTGTCTCATCTACAATGATAAGATTCACTTTGATATCACTGATAAGGCCAATGCAGATGAAACACAGTTACACCTGGTACACGGTGAGCCCATGATTTTTGGCAAGGAAAAGAACAAGGGAATTATCCTCAAGGGACTGGAGTTGAAAGTTGCTATTATTGGAGAGAAGGGAGTTTCAGAAGACGATATCCTGGTCCATGATGCACATGAAGAGAGCAATACGATGCACTTGATGCTCATAAAAATGAAAGGCCCGGAATTCCCGACGGCAATGGGCATAATACGAGCGGTAGCAACGTCAACGTATAATGATGAGATAGCTGAGCAAGGTGAGGAGGCGAAAAAAGCAGCTACGATAAACACCATGGATGAATTACTTGCCAGTGGTAATACCTGGCACGTAGAGGAATA
>DTRK01000084.1:0-516 GCA_012965955.1 Flavobacteriales bacterium | reverse complement strand
GCGGGTGCTATTTTGGTGGGAGTCTTGGTGGTACTTGTCGGTGCAGGGGGGTCAATACTCACCGTTCCTGTACTGGTGTATTTGTTCCACATCTCCCCGGTTATAGCAACCGGCTATGCGCTGCTCATAGTCGGAATTACCTCAATCATCTCTACGCTATCCTATATCCGCCGCAAGATGGTTAACTATCGCATTGCTATCATCTTCGGAATACCGTCGGTGGCGGCTGTTTATCTCACGCGCAGGTATATGTTGCCAGCTATCCCTGAAGAGTTGTTCACATATGGAGAGTCACTACTAAGCAAGGATGTTTTCTTAATGCTGCTTATGGGCGCATTGCTCTTTGTTTCGGCTACCTCGATGGTAATGGTCAAGAGAAAATATGATGCGGAGCCGGAGCTAAACCTGAACACGTTTTACTACACTAGAATGATCTTGATTGAAGGTTTGATCATCGGAGTCTTAACAGGGTTGGTTGGTACAGGTGGAGGGTTCATGATCATTCCGGCTCTTGTT
>DTRK01000083.1 GCA_012965955.1 Flavobacteriales bacterium | reverse complement strand
AGTAACGAGCCTGAAGTCACTGATTCAACAATTCCCAATCCGGAAGAAGAGATTCTTATTGGAGAATTGTTTATTGGCCTGCACAAACCGTGCATCGCGAAAGTAGCAGGGCCGGTGTACGCAGGTGGATTTTTGCTGATTTGTGGATGTACCCATGTGGTAGCGTCGGAAGCAGCTAATTTTAGTCTTCCGGAGGTCAAAAGAGGTATCTGGCCTATGCAGGTTATGGAAAGCCTGCTTCAAATTATCCCCCCTAGAAAGGTATTGGATCTTTGTATGAGGGCCAATGTGTTAACAGGAGCAGAAGCAAAAGAGCTGGGATTGGTTACCCATAGCACTACTGCGGACCAGCTCGATGGGGTTGTCGAGGAACTGCTGGCAGATATTATCAAAAACTCTCCTAACGCTATCCGTCAGGGGTTGAAGGCTTACGATGAGCTGAGAAAAATCGATGATAGTAAAAAGCATCAATATCTACAGGAATTACTTATAGACCTTCTAAAGTCCGAGGATGCCAGGGAAGGTATTAAAGCCTTCAAGGAAAAGAGGCCTCCAAATTGGACAGGCAACTAAAAACTATGGGAAAAGACTCCATTCGCATAGCCGGGGGCCAGGGTTTTTATGGCGATAGCCCCATGGCAGCCATAGCAATAGCCAGGGAGGAAGCAGCTGATTACATCGTGCATGATGCCCTTGCCGAGCTAACCTTGTCTATTTTGCAAAAGGATAAAATGCGGGATCCAAATCTTGGGTATGCGCGGGACATTGAATTTGCAGCAAAGAGCCTCTACCCTATTGCCTTAAAAAACGGAATCAAAATAGTCACCAATTCAGGCGGCTTAAATCCGGAAAAAGCGGCTCAAAAAGTAGCAGAAATTCTTGGTGCTCAGGGAGTAACAGGGGTGAAGATAGCTGCTATCACAGGTGACAACTTTATCGATAGACTGGATGAAGTGCAGCAACAGGGTAATAACCTTGCGCACCTGGACAGTGGTGAGCCCTTTTCTTCTGTAGAATACCAACCTACTCACGCCAATGTTTATACCGGTGCCCGTTCAGTCGTTGAGGCGCTGAGCCAGGGAGCAGACATTATTCTTGCGGGGCGGGTTGCCGATCCCTGTCTGACATTGGGTATTCTTGCCCATCACTTTGGCTGGGACCTCGACGGAGATTTGGACAAGCTGGCTTCCGGGATCGCCGTCGGACACTTATTGGAATGCGGCGGACAGGCATCAGGCGGTAACGCCTATTCTGAATGGCCGATGGACTATAAGCTGAGCAATCTGGGATATCCTATTGCCGAGGTATCAGAAGACGGATCAGCTGTATTTACCAAGCTCAAGAGCCAGGGAGGTAAGATGAGTCGAAACACTTTAAGGGAGCAGTTGGTATATGAAATTCATGATCCTGCCAATTACCTCACACCAGACGTAACTGTGGACCTCACCGCAGTCAGCATTGAAGATGTTGGAGATAACCAGGTCAGTTTTTCCGGGGTAAAAGGAAAGCCAAAACCAGAGAAGCTCAAGTTGACAATTGGGCTAATGGAGGGATATTTAAGTGAGCAGTTCTTTTTTATGTCATGGCCATATGCATATAAAAAAGCCCTTAAAATGGTTGAAGCCGTTAAAGAGATTTGGAAGGGCCTTGGGATTCCGATCGACAGAATGGAGCACCAGTTCATCGGGTTGAACGGCATACACGGTGCCGCTATTGATATCGATGAAAGCCAGGTGGAGGATATGAACGAAGTGGGCGTGAGATTGTGTATTAAACACAAAGATGCCAAGACGGGCAAACTAGCAATGCAGTCCATCGTATGTCTCGGCCTCAACGGGCCTCCGGGTATTATCAGCAAGCCAGGATGGGGAAAGCCATCTACCGCAATGTTGAGTCTGTGGCCTACATTGGTTGAACGGGATTTGATTGAAGAAAAAGTCGAAATAATTAAGTCATAGATATGAGTAATATTAAGCTTCTGGATATTGCTTCTGCCCGGTCAGGTGACAAGAATGACATCTGCAATATTGGCGTCATGGCCAATAGTCCTGAAGATTATACAACTTTAGTGGAGCACCTGACTGCAGATAAGGTAAAAGCTCACTTTGGCGACTTAATACTAGGTGAGGTCATTAGATATGAGTGGGCCTCAATTGAGGCATTGAACTTCGTTTGCCATCAAGCGCTCGATGGTGGTGGCTCTCGCTCCATGCGCATGGATACGCTGGGCAAGAACTTCTCAAGCCATCTTTTGCGGCTGGAATTGGAAGTGTAAATAGACGTTTAATCAGATTTTCTTTGTAATTTTACTCTGCATGCAGAGCATTTTCAATACTTAATCTACACCACATGTCGACCAATCCATTCACTGAAGAGCACGAATTGCTCAGGGACTCAGTCCAGAAATTTGTTGCTAAAGAGATCATCCCCAACGTTGAGGAATGGGAAAAGAACGAACATTGCGAAAAGGAGGTCTTCAAGAAAATGGGAGAAAAGGGCTTCTTTGGCGTAAGTTTTCCTGAAAAATACGGAGGAGGCGGAATGGACTTTTGGGCTGCGGTAGTAGTCATAAGAGAACTGGCCTACGCCAATATAGGTGGACTTTCCATGTCACTCTATGCACATACGTATCTACCCCTCCCCCTACTGGTTGCGCTTGGTACGGATGACCAAAAGCGAGATTACCTCGTGCCTGCACTTGCCGGTGAGAAGATCGCTGCGCTCGCCATTACAGAACCTGGTGCGGGATCAGATGTAGCTGGAATCACCACCACCGCTAAAGATATGGGAGATCATTACTTGCTCAACGGCTCTAAAATGTTTACCACCAACGGAAACATTGCTGATTTTGTAGTTGTAGTTGCGAAAACAGGAGAAGGTATGAATATAACATTGTTAGTGGTCGATACCAATACCGAGGGGTTTTCGTCCATCGCAGTAAAAAACAAATTGGGCATGCACTCTTCAGACACAGCACAGCTCTTCTTTGAAGATTGCAAAGTTCCTAAAACGGCAGTTATAGGGCAGGAAGGACATGGCTTCTACTATATCATGAACAACTTCCAGGAAGAGCGGCTGCTGGCTGGCGTTACGGGTATGTTTGTCGCTGAGTGGGCGCTGGAAAAGGCAAAAGTTTATGCTTTGGAAAGAAAAGCGTTCGGGAGGGAGATCGGCAAGTTCCAGGTTATCAGGCACAAGATCGCTCAAATGGCCGTTAAGGTTGAAGCATGTAGATCTATCGCCTACAGGGCAGTTGCTGAGTTTATTGAGCAGGGAAATAAAGCAGAGATCATCATTACGATGGCTAAAGCATTTATCTCTGAAGAATCAATGATAGTGATCAATGATTCACTGCAGATTCACGGAGGCGTGGGATACACTGAAGACTATGGAATTGCGAGAGCATGGAGAGATGCAAGATTGCTTACCATCGGCGCAGGAACAACCGAAATCATGCATGAAATATTAGGCAAAGTGGTACTCGATGAAGTTCAACATACGGACAAACTCGGTAAGTCAGCCGTACAAGTGTAAATGACGGTGTCCCTTTATTGAAGTGCTATCTTCATTACCGTTCTCTTTCCACCGATGGTAATCTCTATCACAGAGCTTTGCCTGTATAATGTTGACGTTGGTTTTTAGTACTTTACCATCTAAAGAAACGGAATAAAAAAGCCCCGCAGTGTACCTAACATCACCACGGGGCTAAAACCAATATACCTATCCTGTACAGGGAGAGGCACACAAACAACCTATCTGCCCGTAAATTGGTCTTTTTCCGTTGATCCAGACAATGCGGCAGTAGACAATTCACCTTGGGTAATTACACTCTGCACTTCATCAAAATATCCGGTACCTACAAAACTCTGGTGTTTTACGGCTCTGTAGCCGCTTTTGGCATTTTCAAACTCTCTCTCTTGCAGCTGAGAATAAGCGAACATTCCATCTTCCCTATAGGACTTCGCCAACTCGAACATGCCATTGTTCATGGAGTGCCAGCCCGCCAGAGTGATGAACTGGTACTTATAGCCCATCTCTGCAAGCTCCTCCCTGAAGTTCTTCATGGTCGTCTCATCCAAATTGGATTTCCAGTTAAACGACGGGGAGCAATTGTAAGCCAACAACTTTCCGGGAAACTTAGAGCGAATTGCGTTCGCAAACTTTCTGGCTTCCACCAGATCCGGTTTGGAAGTCTCGCACCAGAGTAAATCAGCGAATGGTGCGTATGCCAATCCTCTGCTAATTGCCTGATCAAT
>DTRK01000082.1:4462-14603 GCA_012965955.1 Flavobacteriales bacterium | reverse complement strand
GCTGGCTGCAGCATAAGATACATATCACAGGCTCAACCAGGCAACTTACCGAAGAGTATAAGCAAGGGTATGATCGATTGACATATGGCCTGGCTGCATCACAGTTTATTGGGTATTTTCACTTAAGCAATAATCGCATGCTTAATTTTTATTTTGGAATGGAGCTCATCGAGGGATGGACTGTGAATAGACGAGGGTACAACTTTGATGAAATGGCAGAAGATACTGAAAAAAGGTTGGATGTGATGTCCTGCTTTAAGGTGGGATGGATGCTACCACTCTACAAGAAGATATCGGATGAATTCTATTACCACTAACCAGATGTTTCTCTACAACCTTTTCATTTCCCTTTACCAGTTCGGGATTCTAATTGCCTCAGTTGCCAACTCGAAAGCTTCCAAATGGGTCGCCGGGAGAAAAAATCTGTTGCAGAGGATTGAAAGTGAAGTTGGGGGAGAAGAAAACCTAATATGGATGCATTGCGCTTCTCTGGGTGAATTTGAGCAGGGGCGGCCAATTATTGAACGACTTAAGCAACGTGATCCTGAGGTAAAGGTGTTGATTACTTTCTTTTCCCCTTCGGGGTATGAGGTCCGCAAGGACTATGAACATGCATCTTATGTTTATTATCTGCCACAAGATTCAAAGGCGAATGCGCGGAGGTTTCTCGAGATTGTACAACCCCGCATGGCCATATTCGTCAAATACGAGTACTGGCTACACTATTTAAACCAACTAAAACAGGCGCAAATTCCAACTTTTCTAATAAGTGCACGATTTAGAGAGGACCAGGTCTTTTTTAAATGGTATGGCGGGGTTTTCAGAAAGGCAATTGCAGCTTTGAATAAAGTTTTTGTACAAGACGAAACCTCAAAAAAGCTGGCAGAATCAATAGGATTAACAAATACGGTCATTGGAGGGGATACGAGATATGATCGCGTCTCAGAAACAGTTCGTGATGTTGTGGAGGTTGATGGGCTTGCCGACTTTGTGAAAGATGAAACGGTATTCATCGGGGGTAGTATCTGGCCCATTGACGAACAATTTATTTTGCCCTATATCAATGTAGCAGCAGAGAAGCTCAAGTTTATTCTTGCTCCTCATGAGGTGAATGACAAGCACATTACAGATATTGAGAAGAGCCTGGACGTACCTTATATCAAGTACTCGGAAATTGCTGATGGCGATGTTTCAAGCGCACGAGTTTTAATAATTGACAATATAGGTATGCTTTCGAACCTATATCAATATGGCCATATCGCTTATGTGGGCGGGGGGTTCACGGGAGCGTTGCACAACATCCTTGAACCGGCTGCTTTTGGCATGCCGGTGATATACGGGCCTAAGTTTGATAAATTTCCTGAGGCAGATGCCTTAATTGAGGTGGGAGGCGGCTTCTCCATCATTGATGGGCTTGATTTCGTCCAGCGCATGTCATTTCTCTCAGATCCTTTTGTGGTGAAGATTGCAGCGGCGGTCAGCAGGAAGTTTGTGAAGGACCAGGTAGGTGCCTCTGATGTTATTGTGGATTCAATATTGAAGTGATGTTAAGCAAGGCTACAGTAGACAAGAAAGCATCCCCAGCGCTGATGAAGGTGATTACCAATTTCGTGGTTTTCCACTCCTGTTCAGCTCGTGATCTGGGCAAACATTTCAGAGATTCTGAACAGGTTGAATTGGAAGTAGGAGAGATTTTATACAAGCAGGGTGATAAACCTCAGGGGGTTTTTTTGATTGAATCAGGTAGTTTAAAAGTAGTTCGCTCACTATCCGACGGCCAGCGCATCGTAATCAAGCTGGTAAATAAGAGGAGCCTTTCAGGCTTGGAGGCCCTGTTGAGCGAGGAGAAATACCAGGATACTGCATATGCAAATGATAAAGTAAGGGCCTATTTGCTCAATGGTTCAGCATTTCTAAGCCTCATCTTCACCAATAAGCAAAGTTATGATGGCGTGATTGAGCTAATGAACAAGGACCTGATTTCGGCAAGGAGCCGCATTATATCTTTGTCGCAAAAGAGGGCCAAACAGCGATTGGCCGAATCGATACTGTGGATTGGGGATTTCTTCGGAACTGATGAAGACAAGAGAATAAAGTATCTGCTACGGCCCAAAGAGCTCGCAACTATTTCTGGAACAACATTGTCCAATTTGTATAAACTGCTTGCATTTTTTGAATCGTTAGGATTCATCAGTTATAAACACAACAACCTGCAGCTGATGGAACCTAAAAAGTTGCTTCAGTTTGCCAATGCAGATCTTTCGAATCGGCTGAAGTAATTGCACTGGGCAACCCACTGAATTTTCCTTACCTTGTAATGCCTTTATCAAGGGTTTTTGTCATTTGAGCGAGAACCTTCTATCAGGTAAGCCATGCTAAAATTAACCTTCACAATTGGTTTAGCTTTGATGCTTGTGTCCGGTGCCTCGGCCCAGCTCAACATGACCTTCCTTGGCAATTATCCTTATACACCTGATTTAAGTGATATCTGGGGGCACGTTGATTCTTTGGGGAATGAATACGCAATAGTGGGTGTACAGAATGGCATTTCTGTCGTTGACGTGACTACTCCTTCCTCCCCAACCGAAGTGCACTTTATATCAGGCCCAAACACAATTTGGCGCGACATTAAAGTGTGGAATAAACACGCCTATGTTACCAACGAGGCTTCAGGTGGGTTGAAGATTATTGATCTGAGCAATTTGCCCGATCCAACTTTTCCAACAGTGGCGACTTATTCGGGATCTTCGTATCCGTTCACTAAGGCACATGATTTATTTATTGATGAAAATGGCGTCGCATATATTATTGGTTCAAATTACAGCAACGGGGGCGCAATAATGTTGGACCTGACTGCTGATCCGATGAATCCAACGGAGCTGGGGGTGTTTGATAACTATTACCTCCATGATGCAATGGCCAGGGGAGATACACTTTGGGGGGGAGCAATAAATGATGGTTTTTTTATAGCAGTTGATGTCTCAAACAAGGCGGTCCCTATTGTGCTCGCCACCCAAAACACCCCTAACAACTTCACACATAACTGTTGGATATCAGATGATGGCAACACCATCTTTACTACTGACGAAAAGAGCGGAGCATATATAGCCTCCTATGATGTGTCCGACCTTTCGAACATCACCGAGCTGGACAGGATCCAATCCAATCCGGGTTCAGGGACGATTCCCCACAACACATTTTTCATGAACAATTTTGTGATTACGTCCTATTACAGAGATGGAGTTACCGTCCATGATGTGACAAGGCCTGGCAACATGATCCAGACTGGAGATTATGACACCTATCCCACTGGGTCGGGAAATGGGTTTAATGGTGCATGGGGTGTATATCCATGGCTTCCTTCTGGGAATGTCATTGTCTCCGACATAGAGAGCGGTTTGTTTATTCTGGGGCCAAATTATACGAGAGGATGCTACTTAGAGGGAACGGTAACTGATTTCAACACCTCTAACCCGATTAATAACGCGACGATTGAAATCCTGGCAGGAGTTGAAACAACTACGAGCGATTTATTAGGGGAATATGCAATGGCTATCCTCACAGCCGGAACTTATAGCGTGGCGTTTTCAGCACCTGGATATACCTCCGACACTTTGAGTGCAGTTTTGTCCAACGGGGTGCTAACTGTTCTGGATGCCCAACTGGTTGCTCCTGTACCGTTTGTAGTTACCGGGCAGGTCGTTGAAGCCAACGGAGGTAATCCTATTGCCAATGCTGATGTGCTTATTACGAACAATGACTTCCAGTATCCCCTGACCTCTGATGGAGGAGGCAACTTTTCCATATCGACATTTTTTGAAGGCACCTTTGATGTAATTGGTGGCAAATGGCTGTACAAAACAAATTGTGGTACCCTGTTCATTGATTCAAACACTGGCCCAATAATTATCCCTCTTGATTCTGGTCTATATGATGATTTTTCATTTGACTTTGGTTGGGGGGTATCAGGCAATGCTTCTTCTGGAACTTGGGAGCGAGGGGAGCCAGTTGGGACAAATTACGCAGGAGTTGGAGATGCAAATCCTGAAGAGGATGTGTCATTTGACTGCTATGACCAGGCTTATATCACGGGAAATGGAGGGGGTTCGGCGGGCAATGATGATGTTGACAATGGAAATGCGATTGTCAAATCGCCCCTTTTTGACATAACGACATATAGTGAGCCTTACGTCAAATACCATCGCTGGTTTTTCAACGATGGGGGAAGTGGTACGCCCAATGATACCCTGACAGTCACTATATCAAACGGGACTGTATCGGTAGTGCTTGAGGAAATAACAGAATCTTCTTCAGGAAATTCGTCTTGGGTCTCCAGGTCATACAAGATTTCGGACTATATCCCTGCCACAAATCTTATGCAACTAACTCTTGAAACAGCTGATTTCGCCGGTTCAGGCCATCTGGTGGAAGCTGGGTTGGATATGTTTCGGGTCGAGGATTTTGCGGTAAACATATCGTCAGTAAATGCATCCTGTAATGGAGCCTGTGATGCACAGGCCGGTGCAATGGTCTTAGGAGGTGTCACTCCGCTTAGTTATCTCTGGGATGACCCTGCTGCTCAAACTACGGATACTGCTGTTGGACTTTGCGTCGGGACCTATACCGCAACAATTATTGATGCGCTTGGTGACACTACCACTGCACAAGTAACCATTACACAGCCAGGAGCGCTTAACCTCTCTACGAGCACAACAGCGCTGTGCAGCCTGTCACTAAGCGATGTAACTGTAACAGCAACGAATGGAGTTGCCCCCTATAGCTACGCATGGAATGATCCTGGAAACCAGACGACGCAAACTGCCACCAGCTTGAGCGTAGGGACTTATACTGTAACAGTAACGGATAACAATGCGTGTTCAACTTCAGATACCGTAGTAATTACTGAACCAAGTGCATTGTCTGTATCGATTGCCAGTAGTACTAACGTTGATTGTAACGGAGCATGTACCGGGGATGCAACAGGAGTTGTGGCAGGCGGAACCCTTCCATTCACCTACTTATGGGATGATCCATCTGCTCAAACAAAACTTTTAGCTACTGGACTATGCGCAGGAACATACACTTTATTAGTGATTGATAGCATGGGATGCACGGATAATGCTGTCTCAGTTATAACAGAGCCAGCAGCCTTAGTGGCTGGTCTTGCAAGTTCAAATGATGTTACCTGTAATTCCGCATGTGACGGGGATGCAACAGGATCCGCCTCTGGTGGATCGCTACCATATACATATTTATGGGATGATCCAAGTGCACAAACCAATTTATCAGCTTCTAACTTATGTGCTGGTCTATACAATTTTGTGGTGACCGATGCGAATGGGTGTTCTGATTCTGTAGCTACAGCAATTACGGAACCAGGTGCTCTTGTAGTGTCAATTTCTGGAAGCAATAATGCAAGTTGTAATGGCCTTTGTGATGGAGATGCTACTGCCTCCGGAGCTGGTGGAGTTGGACCATACGCGTATTCATGGGATGATCCTTCAGCACAGACCTTGCTCACGGCAAATTCTCTGTGTGCAGGAACACACAATGTAATTATAACTGATGCCAATGGCTGTATGGACACAGCTAATGTTACAATCACGGAGCCATCGGCTATTGTTCTCACAATGGGAGGTGTAGATGCTACCTGTGGAGTTTCAAATGGATCAGCTTCGGTAAGTGCGGCAGGTGGTGCTGGAACCTATACATATTTATGGGATGATCCGAGTGCTCAAACTACTGACACGGCTTCTGCATTAGCTGCTGGAGGGTATAATGTTACAGTAACTGACGCATCAGGGTGCGCCAATTTTGGTGTTGTGAGTGTAAACAACACGGGAGCAGCTACGGTTAGCATTACCTCTATAACCAATGTGACATGTAATGGGGACAGTAATGGAACGGCCACCGTATTGGCATCTGGGGGAGCTCCACCTTATACTTATGCATGGGATGATCCTGGAGCACAAACGAATACTACCGCGTTTGGATTAGCTGGTGGCACATACGTTGCCACGGTAACTGACAGTGCCGGGTGTGTTGCAAGTGCTATCGCAGTAGTGTTAGAACCTACGGTGTTAACTACATCCGTGAGTTCCAATGCCACCTCGTGTTTTGGTGTTTGTGACGGTTCGGCTACGCTCAATGCCAGTGGGGGAACTCCGCCATATACTTATGTATGGTCGCCCCCCGGGTGTGCACTTGCCACCTGCGGGAACTTGTGCGTTGGTACGCATCTCGTAATAGTGATCGATTCCAATGGGTGCGCTGCCATTGACTCTGTTACTATCTCTGAACCTATAATACTTGCTGCTTCTGCTGCTGTTACCAACCCAAGCTGTGCAGGTTCTTGTGATGGTGCTGCTACCGCTACCTCCTCAGGTGGAACTCCATCTTATATCTACTCATGGACAGATTCACTGGGTGACACAATAGCACTCGGAAGCTCCGTTGCTGGGCTCTGTGCCGGTAGTTACGCTCTGACCATCACAGATGGTAACGGATGTGTGAGTTCAACTTTATTCACGTTGACGGACCCTGCTGGCATGACCCTATCATTCACATCCGCGCCTGCTAATTGTGGAGTGTCTAACGGAGCAGCATCGGTATCAGTCACCAATGGTACAGCACCTTACTCTTACTTATGGGATGACTCAGGAGCACAAGCTACAGATACAGCTACTGCATTAGCAGCTGGAACTTATAATGTAACAGTAACAGATTCCAGCGGATGTACGGCTACTGGAAGTACAACCGTGGGTAATTCTGGGGCACCCACTGTCTCAATCATCTCAACCAACATTAATTGCAATGGCATATGTGATGGTTCTGTAACAGCTACAGTTACGGGAGGGACTGCCCCGTACACCTATCTCTGGGATGACCCGGCCACAACCACCATTCTTGCCGCCACCGGCCTTTGTGCTGGCACCTACACAGTTATGGTCACTGATAGCAACGGATGTGTAGCATTCGATGCAGCAACTATATCAGAACCTCCAGTCCTTGCTGCATCCTCAGCAATATCTGATGTTGTTTGCGTAGGTGACAGCAACGGGTCTATCGACCTGTCTCCAACAGGCGGAGTAATGCCTTATTCATTCAACTGGTCTGATGGAAGCACTACTGAAGATGTTTCAAACTTATTGGCGGGAAGTTATTTATTGGTGTTGAGCGATTCAAATGGCTGCTCCATCATTGAGAACTTAACTGTGGGAACGCAATCCAATGGCTCCCAAACCAGCCCGATCACGGGGTTGGTAGCCGTTAGTCAGGGTTCAAACGAATTTTATGCAGTTGCACCCAATACCGGATCAGTTTACAGCTGGACAGTCGTGGGCGGAACACAAACCGGCGGCGGCCAGGGCAATAACATCATCGTGCAATGGGATTCGATTGGAACGGGCCAGGTGGCAGTAGTGGAAACTGATATCCTGGGATGCACTGGCGACACAGTCTTTCTCAATGTAAGTGTGGCCACTGCTATAAGTAGTATAGATGACTTTCAAATGGAGGTTATTGTATACCCTAACCCGAACACTGGCCAGTTTACCGTGGGGGTAAATTCAGTGTGGGCAGAACAGCTTACAGTTACCATCTATGACAGCAAGGGCCAACAACTTCAGGTGAAAGCACTTCAATATGCTGCCGGTTGGCACTACGGGAATATAGACCTCGTTGATGTGGGTGCAGGGCTGTATTATCTTCGACTGGCATCAGATAGATTTGTCCTATCTCGCAAAATTCTTGTCCACTAATTCTGCATGGGAAGAAAATGCAACACCGCGTATGTGCGCGTTTCAAAGTTTTTTTGCTTGGATAAAACCATTAATTTTGCCCACCAATTTTGATTTGGAAACACCCTCCAAATCTACTTTTTCTTAATGAGTGATGACCCTACAAGCTAAGCAGTGGTTATATGCAGTTCTCTGCATAGGCTTTCTGGCGATGTCTCTTAGTGTTTACATGAGCACAGAAAATGTAGATCGTGGGTTTTCCCTTATGAGTGAAGACGTCAGGGCAGGCAAGCAACTTTTCCAGGATTATAATTGCACCTCCTGCCATCAGATTTTTGGATTGGGAGGGTACATGGGTCCGGATTTGACCAATTGTATGTCATCTGAGCGAGGTCCAAAGTATGCTGAAGTTATGTTGCGCTACGGTGCGATTCCCAGAATGCCAAACCTTGGGCTTACTGATCAGGAAATAAAAGAACTGCTGGCCTTTCTAATGTACATCGACAAGTCGGGCACATCTCCACCTGTAGATTTTGAGATCAACTCAATTGGAACAATCGACATTAAGCATTATCAGGATGATGAATAAGGATACGGGGATTAATTTTTTGATCGTGGGCATTGGTGCTTTGATCGTAGGGATGTTCTATGGCTGTTTTGGCGCATTGCAACATGTTTATCCTGAATTGAATGAGTATTTCTCCTTTCAAAAGACCCGCCCTCTACACGTTTCACTGGTCATTGCGTGGTTGTACCTGGGAGCGATTGGTGGCATCTATTATTATCTCCCCAATAAATGTGGGGTTCCCCTTTATTCTCAGCTCCTGGCAAAACTTCATCTTTGGATATTCACGATAACCGGGTTTGTTATCATTGCATTGTATTCCATGGGAATATTTGGGGGGCGCGAATACTGGGCCTTTCCACCTATTCTGGCGATTCCGATTGTGGTTTCGTGGGGAATGTTTGGGTACAACTACATTAAAACAATATTTGCCGTTAAAACTCCCTGGCCAGTGTACTTTTGGATGTGGGGGACTGGTATCTTGTTCTTTCTATTTACATTTCTGGAATCTTACTTGTGGATGATCCCTTATTTCGGTGATAGCATTGTCCGGGACATGACGGTACAGTGGAAATCATATGGGGCAATCGTTGGAACCTGGAACATGTTGATTTATGGAACGGCAATTTTCTTAATGGAGAAGGTCTCAGAGGATTCGGGCATGCCTGACTTAGAGGAAGCGGCGCCTAAAATGGGGCATTCCAAAATTGCTTTTCTGCTGTTCTTTCTTGGGTTCTTGAATTTGTTATTTGGATGGGCGCATCATCTTTATCTCTTACCGTCAGCTGGATGGATCAGGCATATGGGTTACCTGATTAGCATGACTGAGTTATTGATCATTGCCAGGCTAATTTGGCAATTCAGGGCAAATTTCATCGCAGGCACGAATCGGTTTCACATTATGCCATTTAGGTTTTTGATGGCTGCTGATATCTGGATTTTTGTCAATCTCGCGTTGGCTTTATTGATCTCTGTTCCAGCCATTCAGCTCTATACTCACGGAACTCATGTTACGGTAGCTCATGCGATGGGCAGCACGATTGGAATTAACACCATGATTTTGTTGGCTTCACTCTTTTTTGTTGTAGGAGACAGGAAAAAAGTTCCAAATAATGGTATTGTGGCCAAGGGGTTTTGGATTGCCAACATTTCATTCTTTGTATTCTTTGTTTGTCTGGTTGCCGCAGGAATAGTTAAGGGGTTTGGAGTTATTGAAGAGGAGCAAACCTATCACGAGGTGCAAGCCAGCATCAGTCCATTTATTCTTGTGTTTGCATATTCTGGCTTAGTGATGTTTGTTGGGTTCTGCCTTGTGCTAATCCCAGCAGCTAAAACACTTATGAGCGCTAGTGTGACTGGTGTGACTGGTGAGTTGTCATCCTCAGCTGCTGTGGAGCATGAAGCTATAGAAATTCCGCCTTCAGGTTCTGCTGACCATCTGTCGGGCGGGAAGCCAGACTCAGCCCAATAGATATTGGTTATGTCACCGCACAATGAGGACACAAAAGAGGAGGGTATTCAGTTTGTATATCCACAAAAACCAGAGGCGGAACTCCAAAATGCCTACTATGTGCTCAAACTGCTGAGCAACCCGCTCATCGTATCGTTCTCTTCCGTCCTGGCATTGTTTGCACTTAGAATGCATCTGCCAATCGGTTTTGCCATTAAACACAATATCTTCAAACACTTTTGTGGGGGCGAAACACTCAAAGAAAGCCAGGTGGCCATTGACAAGTTGGGAGAATCTGGAATTGGAACCACGCTTGATTATTCAGTAGAAAGCACGGATAACGAGTCATTTTTTGACAGCACCAAACAGGAAATTTTAGATGCAATG
>DTRK01000082.1:2087-4452 GCA_012965955.1 Flavobacteriales bacterium | reverse complement strand
CGGCGATCAAACCCACGGGGCTGATCAGTGAAAGTCTGCTGGAAAAGACCTCCAAGGGAATTGCGTTAAGCGAGCGAGAGAAAGCCCGTTTTATCTCTGGGATAGATCGAATCGATCAGATTTGCAAGGCCGGCGCTCTGATGGGGATTGAAATTTACATTGACGCAGAGGGAAGTGAGGATCAGGATGCAATTGATGAGATTGCAGTTGCCATGATGAAGAAGTATAATTCGGAAATAGCAGTGGTGTTCACAACCATTCAAATGTACCGTACGGATCGCCTTGCTTATCTCGATAATTTAGTGGTCAAATCACGGGAGGAGGGTTTCAAAGTCGGGGTGAAATTGGTACGTGGCGCGTATTGGGAAAGGGAATCAGCAAAGAAACAAAACATCGTGTATGAGATCAAAAGTGATACCGATGATGCGTTCAACAAAGCCTTGGATACTTGCATTGCCAACATTGAGCACTTTGCAGTATGCAACGCAACGCATAATGAGGCAAGCACCAGGCACTTGACTAATATTATGCGCGAAAAGAGCATTGCTAAAGACGATAAGCGCATCCACTTTTCGCAACTGTATGGTATGAGTGATCACATCTCTTATACACTGGCCTCCGAAGGGTATAATGTCACCAAGTACTTGCCCTATGGCAAAGTGAAGCAGGTAATTCCTTATCTTATTAGGAGGGCGCAGGAGAACAGCTCTATCTCGGGCCAAATGGGTCGGGAAATGGCCATGATAGCGGATGCACGCAGAAGAGCCAGGCAGTCATCTAATTCATAAAAAGTATATATTTGCACCCTGCGTATCTCAGACAAAGCCAACATGATTATTAAGAGATTCCAACAGCTGCTTGCACTTTGTTGTATGGGTCTTTTCCTCGCCAATTGTGGGGGTGGCAAGCAGGAGGCGGAAGATGAGATTCCAGATGTTGATCCGATGACTAACCTGGGCATTGGGCCGGTCAAGTCGCTGGAGCTTGGTGAGCTGGACCAAACAATGGCCGATGAAGGCAAGAAGCTTTATGATGCAAAATGTACCGCTTGTCACAACATCAAAACCAAGATGATTGGCCCGCCTCAGGCGGGGGTGCTGGACCGCCGGACACCGGAATGGGTAATGAACATGATCATTAATCCAAGCGAAATGATTAAAAAAGATCCTACAGCGCGTCATTTGCTCAAAGAATACAACAATGTGCCAATGACAGAACAGGGTGTAACAGAAGAAGAAGCAAGGAAGATATTGGAGTACTTCAGAACCATGTAGGTTATGTCAACTATCAAGACACATATCGCCAATCCAAGCGTCTCTGTTTCTTACAGGTTGCGTGATTATATTGAATTGATCAAATTGCGACTCACCTTGCTCGTTGTTTTCTCATCAGGTGCAGGATATCTATTTGGAATTACGGAGCCGATTGTTTGGACGCATTTCGGATTGTTGCTCCTTAGCGGGTTTTTAATTACTGGTTCAGCGAATGGCATCAATCAAATATTGGAACGAGATATTGACAAGTTAATGACACGAACAGCCAATCGCCCTGTAGCTACTGGCAGATTGCAGGTTTGGGAGGCCACCTTTATCACAGCAGTTATGGGTATTGTTGGTGTGATCATACTGTCCATTTTTATGAACAGTATTACGGCATTGTTGGGATTATTTTCATTGTTGTCCTATGCATTTGTGTATACGCCAATGAAGAGGGTCACTTCCTTTGCTGTTTTGGCTGGGGCATTTCCAGGTGCAATGCCTACAGTTATTGGTTATGTGGCCATCACTGGGAATATTGACCTGGCTTGTGTAGCCTTGTTCATGATACAATTCATCTGGCAATTCCCCCATTTTTGGTCAATCGCATGGCTTTTGGATGAGGACTATAAAAAAGCCGGTTTTCAATTGCTTCCCCTGGAAGGCTTGAAAAATAAACGATCTGCTTTTGTAGTGTTCATTTCAGCATTGTTGCTGATCCCCTTTTCGATATTCCCGATAGCTGTTGGCGTAATATCTATGCTATCAGGTTTGGCTATATTGATCAGCAGCTTCGCATTTCTGTATTTGGCTTACAAGGTCTATACAGATTGTGATGTGGCAGCAGCTAAGCGCTTGATGTTTGGTTCTATCGTTTACCTGCCTTTTGTTCAAATCTTGCTGGTACTGGGCAGACTTTAATCCAAGTCGAGCTTTATTGGCTCACTTCGTCCAAGCATTTCCCAATTTCGTCGTATTCTCCTTTTCCGCTATATTGCGAGCGTTATTTTTGCCATTTTCAACTCTAAGTTACGGGTTGCATACAATCTGAAATTTTGAAGATATTTTATCCCGAATTTGTTTGCAGACTATGCTATAATCTTTAATTT
>DTRK01000082.1:0-2077 GCA_012965955.1 Flavobacteriales bacterium | reverse complement strand
GTTGCTCGGAGAATGTGCTTTAAAACATTGTTATAAAAGAGCACTTTGCATCTTAAATCTCAGAACGGAACGCTTCAAAGGGGAAAAATGTGTTTGTAATTAAATCTTTACTCAAATGATAGAGTTGCTGTATTTCATTGCGATTATTTTGGTTATTGGCGTCGTCGTTCAAGTCTCCAGGGTGTACGAGCTTGTGCATGTGCTGAAAGGAGGAGGGTCGAAAGATATAGTGGTAACGGAAGATGAGGGGCGATGGAATGGAATTATTTACATTCTCTATGGCTTAGGTTTCTTTGGGGCATATGTCTGGCTATATATCGACTATGCGCCGTTCTTCCTGCCCGTCGCTGCTTCTGAACACGGTATTGAAATAGACAGGCTATTGGATTTCAATTTTGCGATGATCAACATAGTGTTCGTTATTACGATAGCTCTGTTGTTCTATTTCCCGATCAAATATTATTTCAGAAAAGGCCGCAAGGCGCTTTGGTATCCAGACAACCACAGAGCAGAAATAGTGTTAACGATCATTCCATCGGTGGCAATGATCTTTGTTATTGTCTGGGGTTTGAAAACATGGAACAGCATCTTCTCGGAACCGGCTGAGAATGCTATTAAAATGGAGTTATATGCTCGTCAATTTGATTGGACCGCCCGGTATGCCGGTGAAGATGGACAATTAGGAGATTTCAATTACCGCCTTATTGGGGGAATGAATGCGTTGGGACTTAAGGCGGATGACTCCAAGGTTCAGGATGATGTACTGGTGAGAGGAGAGTTTCATTTGCCTGTAAACAGGGCAGTTGATTTTGCTTTCAGGTCGCAAGAAGTAATACATTCTGCATATATGCCTCACTTCAGGGCGCAGATGAACTGTGTGCCTGGTATGACGACCCGGTTTAATTTTGTACCCAATAAAACAACAGAAGAGATGAGGGAGATCACCGGCGATCCCGAATTTGACTTTATACTGCTCTGCAACAAAATTTGTGGTGTAGCGCACTACAATATGCAGATGAAAATTATTGTTGAAAGCCAGGAAGATTATGATGCATGGATTGCAGAACAAGAAACGGTAGCGGAGCAGGAAATATTTGCGGACTTAGAGAGTGATAAAAGGGCATTGCCAGATGGAGCATTATTGGCTGCGGGTAAATAAGGGTTTAAAAACAAGTGCATGAGTGACGATCACGGACATCACAAAGAAACGTTTATAACGAAATACGTCTTTAGCCAGGATCACAAGATGATCTCAAAGCAGTTCCTTCTCACGGGAATAACTATGGCTGTGGTAGGCACAGTGATGGCGGCATTGTTCAGAATGCAGCTTGCATGGCCCGGTGAAGGGTTTGCTATTGTGAATTTCTTTTTAGGAGACAGATGGGCTCCCGGAGGAGTAATAAGCCCTGATATGTATCTTGGTCTCGTAACGATACATGGGACAATCATGGTTTTCTGGTTGCTGACTGCCGGATTGAGTGGCACCTTTGCCAACCTGCTAATTCCGCTGCAAGTTGGTGCCCGTGATATGGCATCCGGCTTCCTGAATATGTTGTCGTACTGGTTTTTCTTTTTAGCGACAATTGTACTGCTCAGCTCTTTATTTGTTGAGTCTGGACCAGCTAGTGGGGGATGGACTGTATATCCACCGCTGAGTGCATTGCCCCAGGCTATTCCTGGTTCAGGATTAGGCATGGATCTTTGGCTTGGTGCTATGGCATTTTTCATTGTAGGTGCACTGCTGGGCGGCCTCAATTATATTGTAACGGTGATCAACCTGCGTACAAAGGGGATGACGATGATGAGGCTACCGCTGACGGTTTGGGCGTTGTTCCTTACGGCAGTTTTAGGTGTATTATCATTCCCAGTACTATTTGCAGCTGTGCTCTTATTGGTTTTCGACCGAACATTTGGGACCGCATTCTATCTTTCAGATATATTTATTGGGGGTGAAGCTATCTCAGCTACGGGGGGTAGCCCGATTTTGTATGAACACTTATTCTGGTTCCTTGGCCATCCAGAGGTTTATATCATTATCCTGCCTGCTCTTGGCCTGGCATCCGAGATTATCTCCGCA
>DTRK01000081.1:4707-14634 GCA_012965955.1 Flavobacteriales bacterium | reverse complement strand
GGAATAGTTGCGAATCCATAAATTATGCAAGAAGAAAATCAGGAATCGGAATTGAATGACCTTCCAGAAGGGGAAGAGCAGGCGATCGATTCAGGTGTAGCAGAAACTTCACAACCGAATTCTCCCGATGTCAATACGATTTCCGTTCCAACAATGGCTGAGTTAAGTGCCAGAGGTGAGACACCGGATGTCCTTTTTTGGGTTGGTTGCGCAGGAGCGTATGACGATAGATATCAGAAAGTAACGCGTGATTTCGTAAAAATTCTGCACAGTCTTAAAATCAATTATGCAGTGCTGGGCGTGGAAGAGAGTTGCACAGGAGATCCGGCGAAGAGGGCGGGGAATGAATTTGTATACCAGATGCAGGCCATGCGAAACATAGAGGTCATGAATGGGTATGGTGTCAAGAAGGTCATCACTGCTTGTCCTCATTGCTTCAACATTATTAAGAATGAGTATGGGGAGCTGGGTGGTGAATATGAAGTGCTGCACCATTCCACATTTTTGCAACAGCTAATCAATTCAGGAGCTTTGAAAGTTAAAGGTGATGGGGAGTTTAAGGGCAAAACCATTACCTTTCACGATTCCTGTTACCTGGGTCGAGGTAATGATATCTATGAAGCACCACGAGACTTGCTGAAATCATTGGATGCGAACCTGGTGGAGATGAAACGCAACAAGAGTAAGGGCTTGTGCTGTGGCGCAGGTGGAGCTCAGATGTTTAAAGACGCAGAGAAAGGTGACAAGGAAGTGAACATAGAAAGATCGGCAGAAGCACTTGAAACCAAACCCGACATAATTGCCACGGCTTGTCCCTTTTGCATGACCATGATGTCTGACGGAGTTAAGCACTTTAATCAAGAGGGCGATGTAAAGGTCATGGATGTTGCGGAATTGGTAAGTAAAACCAACAAACTTTAGATGGGGACATATAGGGATCTGCCTGATCATTCCCGCGTTTGGATCTACCAGGCCAATAGAGAATTTAGCAAAGAAGATTGTTCTGAAATCAAGCAGCTCTCCGAAAATTTCTTGACAGGCTGGAACGCACATGGAAGCAAGCTTAACGCGGCCATCGAGCTCTTTTATGATCTTTTTCTTGTAGTTATGGTGGATGAAGAATTGGCGCTGGCTTCAGGTTGTTCTATTGATTCTTCTTTTGAATTCATCCAGGACTTAGAAAAACGCCTGGGGGTTTCACTCTTGGACCGTTTGATCGTAGCGCATAGAGATGCCAAAGGAATTGCCCTCACTAGAATCGATGAATTTGAAATTATGATTCGGGACGGTGAAGTGGGAATAGAGACTATTGTATTTAATAATTTGGTGGATAATAAAGCCGATTTTGATTCTAAATGGGAAGTGCTGCTAAAAGACTCCTGGCATAGGAAATTACTTGACCAATAATCTATCTATGACTGAGGAACCAGAGACCAGGGCAATTTCAGGTTGGAGATTTAAGATCTACGAAGTAATTTTTGGTTATGACACTACAGCGGGCAAGCTTTTCGATGTAAGCTTGATCATTGTTATAATATTGAGTGTGTTGGTGGTCATGCTAGAAAGTGTAGCAGCCTACAATGAAGCCTATGGAACGTTGTTCACCATCTTGGAATGGATATTCACAGTATTGTTTACGTTAGAATACATAGCAAGAATCATATCTATTGGGAAACCAATTAAGTACATCTTTAGTTTCTATGGTCTTGTCGACCTTCTTTCGCTCTTACCGACCTATCTGGCATTGATCTTTCCGCCGGCATTTTTCCTTGTGGATATCCGTACCGTGAGGTTATTGAGAATATTCAGGATACTCAAGTTGACCCGATACATACGGGCTTCACGGATTTTAGCTGAGGCGATTAAGAACAGCGGGGCGAAAATAGGCGTGTTCCTCCTGGTCGTTCTCACCATTGTTATAATTGCTGGCACCTTCATGTATTTGATTGAGGGTGAAGAACATGGATTCAATAATATCCCGCACAGTATTTATTGGGCGATTGTAACGCTTACAACCGTTGGCTATGGTGATATTTCCCCTTCAACAGCGCTGGGACAAGTGATAGCGTCGATTATCATGATTATGGGTTACGGTGTGATTGCCGTACCAACCGGCATTGTAGGGGTGGAGCTATCGCATGTGAAGAAGATCACTTCCACTACAAAAACGAAGGCATGCACCAGTTGCTCTCTGGAGACCCATGATAAGGACGCCAGGTTCTGCAAGCGATGTGGGTTTGGGTTGCTTAATTAGCGCCACTCGAAGATATCGTACCGCCCTTTTGGCCTGATATGTGCCAGCCACCGAAATCCCTTCAGCTCTAGCTCACTCTTACTTATTTTATCAATCGGGTGTAATATTGCAGTAGGCATGTTTATAAATGTGATGCTGGTGATGTCATTATTCTCCACATAGATCATCATATCACTGCATTGGGCTACGTTCACCCCTACAAAGGAACTATCCTCTTCCTGGGCGAAATAAACAGTCTCCCCATTGCCATTCACTTTGATCTTGTCCAGATTGTTATCCACAAACATTCCCTTCATGTTTTTTCCTTTAATCTGGTTATAACGCGTTGAATCTACTTCGGACACAATAAAGGCATTGTTCTGAAAATCCAAAGACTCTATCCCGCCCTCATTGCGCTTGATAATGATAAAGTCTGCAGTCATTTGGTTTTTTTCACTCCAAAGGACAGGGTCCTTAAATAAATGAATTGTTGAATCCGCATATGAAAATATGAGGGAATCACATTTTCCCTGTAAGTCAGCTTTGAAAAAGCGAACCTTGTGATATGCGTATAGCACTTTTGAAGTACCTGTGCTATCAAACCCCGAGCGCAGCGTATCAGCGTGTAAAAACAGAGAATCATCCTCGTAAACGTCAATCAGCACCGCATCCTTTGTGACCAGGGCGATGTCTTCTTTTTCGTAATATTCACCGAAATGTCCGCTAATGATGATATCTTGAGTAGTGTCAATTATTTCCACATGGCCAATTGCTTTTCCATAACCTAAATCCCTGTTATAAAACAGACTGTCCCCTGAGATGGATTGCTCGTTTGTCAGGATTATTGCACGCTTACTGAATTCTGATAAGTTGGTTTGTGTATTGTACCATCCCGCCTCGCAATAAATGGTGTTCTCTTCCGATTTAATTATTGTGGGGCCGTGAAAAATGGCTTTCTCTTCTCCTGAACGATATTCCAGCGTATCAGCTGTCATAGTGTACTTTGGATTGACCAGTACAACATCTTCTCTGAAGAAGAAACTTTTGCTGCGAGACTTGTAAATCCCCACCCGGCTCGTAAGCACGTTGTCTTTATCAACCAATATACCTCCAGTTCTGTACATTGAACTATTAGAGATTAGATTGTGGGTCATCGCCGAGGTTGTTAGTTTCGTGCCATCATGCACCATCTTGACGTTACCCATGATATCTGCCAGCTTAGTATTGCCATTGTAATGCAGGGAATCCCCGGTGATGGTAAAGCCTCCTCCTTGCTTTATCCTGACATGTCCAAAGGCGTCAAGTGCATTTGATTTTGGATATAACAATGCACGGTCACAGTACATTAACATATCCTCATGCTTAAAGGATACGTTGCCGGTGAGACGCCTCGTCTTCTTACCCTTTCCCTCGACATACTCGAATAGATCAGCATGCTCGAGCTTTATCTTGGTTGATTTCTTTTGGGAGAAAGACAGGAATGGAAGGAGACAAAAACTAAATACGACAACCGTTTTGTTCATTACGCTCTTTTATGGATTGCGAAGTTACGAATTCGCCATCCTTCTCCCTTGATTGAATATGGTGCCAGCTTTTATCAATTGCATTTGCGAATCAGATTGGAACCCGATTTGTATATTAGCGTTATTAATTTGGTGCGGAATAGACTTATGATTCTTATAGCTGATAGCGGCTCAACGAAAACTGATTGGATGCTCCTGCATGCAGGGAAGCGACAGATGTTTAGAACGTCAGGAATCAACCCTTATTTCCTCGATAAGGAAGCAATAATGGCCGCAGTGTGTGAGGATGAAGGCCTAAAGGGTATCGCCGATCAGGTGGAAGCACTGTATTTCTACGGAGCAGGATGTACGGAAAAGTTGCATATTGATCAAGTAGATGAAGCCCTGAGAGCGTTCTTTACCCAAAGTAAAGTAGAAGTAAAGACAGACATGCTTGGAGCTGCCAGGGCTGTACTCGGTAAGAGAAAGGGAATTGCTGCAATTTTAGGTACAGGGTCCAATTCGTGTGCTTATGACGGTGAGAACCTGGTTGAATCGGTTCCATCACTCGGATATTTGCTGGGCGATGAAGGCAGTGGGATGTATATAGGGCGCTTACTCATCAAGAGTTTGCTCTTTAGGGAGTTGCCTACTGAGATCCGTGTTGCATTTGACAAGCATTACGGATTGACGCAGGCGGATATCATTGCTGCAACGTTGAGTAAACCTATGCCCAACCGATTCCTGGCTTCTTTTTGTGAATTCTTTGTGGATTACCTCGATGAGCCGCCTGTTAGGGTTCTGGTCAGGCAGGGGTTTCGCGATTTCATGAATGTCCATATCACTGAGTATGACGATTATAAGAACCTGCCAGTGGGGTTTGTAGGATCTGTTGCCTTTTTTTTTCAGGAGGCTCTAAGGGAAGCAGTATCGGAATTTGATATTGAAGATGTGACCATCATTCGGTCCCCTATAGAGGCACTGGGGGAGTATCATAGTTAGGCACACAAGTGGGGTTATCCAACCAACGTATGCCCCTCAGCGTATTTGTACGCAGTGCTGATCACCTTTCTTCCGAATAGATAGGCAACAGATAAAGTACCAACCCTTCCGATGTACATGGCGACAATCTCTATACATTTACCGGCATCAGAAAGCTCGGGTGTTATGCCCATAGTCAACCCCGTGGTAGTGAAGGCCGACACCGCTTCAAATAACACGTCTATAAAATGACGGTCAGGCATCGCCAGGATATGCGATTCTGTAATGGAGAGCAAGAAACATGTGACGGATATGCCTAGAAGAAAGAAGAAACAAACCGATATGGCCTTGAATATCAGATCGTGAGGAATAGTTCTCTTGAAGAGATCGGCCTCTTTTTTCCCTGTGATGGTTGCTATGGCAGATGCATATAAAAGTGCAAATGATGAGGTGCGAATACCTCCTCCACTCGATGCTGAGCCAGCCCCGATAAACATCAAAAACATGAAAATAACCAGCATAGGTATGGTGCACTGTTTAATATCCACTGTATTAAAGCCAATGTTCCTTGGTGTGATGGCCTGAAACAAAGAAGTGATTACTGACTCAAGAAAACTTTTCCCCTCTAAGGTGTTGTTATATTCCAGAAAGAAAAATGCGATCATGGCAAATACTATCAATCCCAGGGAAAAATAGATAGAGATCTTTGTGCTGAAACTGATCTGCTTCCAGGGATATTTCCACCGTTCTTTAAGCTTGGAGTAGTTAAACAAATCGAATAGGGGGATGAATCCCAATGTTCCCATGAACATCAATCCGATGATGATGATGTGCAGGTTGTAGTTGAGGTATAGCGCCTCATTGGTAAACCCATTGGTAAATAATGAAAATCCACCATTATTAAAAGCTGAAATGGAATGAAACACCGATGACAATACCTTATCTCCATAGCTTGTGAATCCCACTTCCTTAGACCAGGTATAGTAGATCAGGGTAGCACCTACGACCTCAATCACCAGGCTCCAGAGGATGATCTTTCGCAACATTCCTTTGGCAGTGAAATTGGACTCATGTCCACCGAAAAAATCCTCGGTAACCTTATGCTGGATCAGACTGACATTAAATTTTGAAAACAAGGTAAAGAACACACCAAAGGCAATCACGTTCAATGCACCAATCTGCATCAGTGCCATAATGATTATATGGCCCTTTAAAGAATAAAAGGTTGCTGTATCCACTACGATCAAGCCGGTAACACTAACAGCACTGGTGGCAGTGAACAATGCATCGATCAATGACATGCTTCCCTCCTGAACAGTGGCTTCTGGTAACATGAGCATTAAGGTGCCAACGAAGATGATAATGATAAATGAGTACAGGAACAGGTAAGATGGGTGTACTTTGATCCGGGGTATTAATTCCGATGCTTTGCCGATTTCCATGATCACAATAATGAACAACAACGATTGGACGAAAAGTGAATCAATGTGCACTGTTCCAAGGAAACCGAAGTACTCCAATACCCGGTGAGTAACTAATTCGTGGCTTACGATATCACTTATCCCCTCAACAAGCAAGTAAAGGACCAGCAACCCTTCAAACCAGGTACTTCTGAGAAAGGACTTTAGGTCAAACGCAAAGACATACCGGGTGAAATACCGCAATACGTAGAAACCGAAGCAGAGTTTGATGACAAATAACAACGCCCCCTTTGTCTCCCTGTCAATATCAAAGCCGTGAATGTAAAACAGCGTGCCTAATGCGATGAAGGCTACAACAACACTGATTTTCCTCACCATCTTAAGAACAGTTTCCTTGCTGTCGTAAATTGCAAGGTTGAGTCGTTCTCTAATGTTTAAACCCATGCTCTATCTGCTAAATGACTTTAGCTCCATTGGATTATTAGCATCACTCCGCGAGAAGTGCTTTAGCCTCTCTCAGCAATTGATCCCGGTCAATAGGAATCACGCCTACTTTTTCACAGACAATTCCGCCTGCCAAATTAGATAGGGAGGCAATAAATTTTGGGGCAGTATCCCGGACAAGACACAACGTTGCCACAGAAATCACCGTATCTCCTGCTCCTGAGACATCCGTAATATCTCTGTAATGCGCAAGAATCCTGTCACTTCCCCCACTTCCCCCAATGTAAATGCCTAATTCAGATAAGGTTACCAGCACCAAATTATGACCTTTGTCACGTACTAATGTTCCTACCGCACCTTCAATATCCCCAATATTATTTTGATATATATCGACTTTCATGCCTTCTCGGATCTCCTTGAGGTTTGGCTTGAACAGGGAAGCGTTTCGGTAATTATTGAAGTTCTTCTTTTTCGGATCCACCATCAGCGGTATGTTTAGCGCTGAGGCTTTTTCACGAACAGCGTTGATAACTCCCTCTGTTATCAAACCCTTGTCATAATCTTCAAATATAATTGCGTCTATTTGGTCGTTTTCCAGAGCGGAATTTATGGCAGCAATCAAAGCTTCCTCATCATTCTTGCCAAGGTCCATCTCAATTTCCTCATCCACCCGAAGTATCTGATTCCCTCCACTTAGCACCCTGGTTTTCACCGTCGTCTTTCGGTCCGGACTCTGGATTATGCCTTTATCGGAAAGTGACTGTTCCTTGAACAGTTGCCTGAGGAGATTTCCCTTTTCATCATCACCGATAACAGCGAAAGTCAACGGTATTGCGCCCAACGCCTGAACGTTCAACGACACATTGGCAGCTCCTCCCAATCGGTTTTCCAGACGATCAACGGCTACAATAGGGACAGGAGCCTCAGGGGAAATGCGATTTACCTTGCCCCACATATACGCATCGATCATCACATCTCCAATGACCATTATCCTGAGATTATTGAATGAACTGAAGAGGGCCTCTATTTCTTCTGCTGTCATCTAGTTTAGCTTAGCTAGGGCGGAGGTAATTCGTTTTATAGATTCTCGGATAGTGTCTTCCGAACACGCGTAGGATATTCTCATATAATCAGGCTCTCCAAACGCTTCACCGGTCACCAGGGCAACATGCGCTTCATTGAGTAAGTACATACAAAGGTCAGAGGCACTTTCAATGGTCTCTTCCCCATTCTTCTTGCCCAGGTAAGAAGAAATATTGGGAAACACATAAAACGCTCCCTCCGGAACATTTGTTGTTATCCCAGGAATGTCTTTCATCAGGTCTAGCAATAAGTTTCTCCTAGAAAGAAAAATGTCTCGCATGGCTACCGTACTTTCCTTGTCCATTTTCATGGCTGCTTCCGCTGCTTTCTGAGAAATAGTAGAAGCGCCAGAGGTAAACTGCCCTTGTATCTTTATGCAAGCTTTTACAATCCAATCTGGGGCACCGATGTACCCAATTCTCCAACCAGTCATAGCAAATCCCTTCGAGACCCCGTTCACGGTAATCACCCTGTCCTTAACGTTGTCAAAACTGGCCAGGCTTGTATGGGTTCCTTCAAAAATGATATGCTCATAAATTTCATCAGCGATCACGTAAAGCTCCTCATGACTTGCCACCACGTCTGCTATGGACTTGAGCTCCGCTTCGCTGTATGCGGATCCTGAAGGATTACAGGGAGAGCTGTAGATGATCAATTTGGTTTTATCTGTTATTGCACCATCCAGTTCCTTAGCTGTAACCTTGAAATTGTTTTCAATACTGGCAGAGAGCATTACCGGAATGCCTTCAGCCATCTTCACCAGCTCAATATAACTGACCCAATATGGCGAGGGCAACAGGACTTCATCACCGGGGTTCACCAACGACAGTACCACATTGGCAATGGATTGCTTGGCTCCGGTTGAAACTACAATTTGTTCAGGAGAGTAGTCCAGATTGTTATCCCTCTTTAGTTTAGCAGAGATAGCCGACCTCAACTCGGGAAATCCAGGTACGGGTGGGTAATGGGTAATATTGTCTTTTATCGCTTGAATAGCTGCTGCTTTGACCACTTCCGGAGTGTCAAAATCAGGTTCGCCAATACTCAGATTGATTACATCAACACCTTCTGCTTGCAGTTCGCGACTTTTTCTTGTCATCGCCAGTGTGGCGGATTCTGTGAGCCTGTTTAGCCGGTCTGATAAGTTATTCATAAGGCACAAAGCTATGAAAAATAGGGCCAAGCAGCCTATAAAATTTAGTATCTTTACCGCTTCGGATTGGCAATATCTAATCAGGTATTTGTGTCCCGATCGCTGTCGGGAGGGTTATAATAATAAGAAAAGTGGACTCCCTTTTTGACATTCTTAGATTAGTGCTGCCGTCGGGCGTTGTTTTCCTTACCTCATATTTTGCCATTAAGAAGTTTCTTTCAAGCGAGTGCTGAACATTACCTTATTCGTACCTTCGTATGGATTTGTATTCGTAAACATGAAAACAAGAAAGGAGAGCTTTGAGACAAGTTCGGGAATAACCGTTAAGCGTATCTACCCTGCTCCGGAGATAGACCCTGAAGAGCCTGGTAAGTTTCCCTACACCCGCGGGGTTCAGGAAGAGATGTACCGCACCCGTCTGTGGACCATGCGTCAGTACGCCGGCTTTTCAACGGCGGAGGAATCCAACAAGCGTTACAAGTACTTATTGGCCAATGGAACCACTGGATTGTCAGTGGCATTTGACCTACCCACTCAAATAGGATACGATTCTGATCATGAGCTGGCTGAAGGTGAGGTAGGGAAATCCGGGGTTGCTATCGATTCACTTCAGGATATTGAGACGCTATTTGATGGAATTGAATTAGCAAATATCACCACGTCCATGACGATCAATTCTACTGCCGCGAT
Source organism: Flavobacteriales bacterium (assembly GCA_012965955.1). GTDB lineage: Bacteria > Bacteroidota > Bacteroidia > NORP154 > NORP154. The sequence goes on along the minus strand of DTRK01000081.1, from coordinate 5,127 downwards.
CTTGCTGGCAATGTATTTCACAATGGCTAAAAAACAAGGAGCAGACCTCAGAGAGCTTTCAGGAACTATCCAGAACGACCTGCTGAAGGAATATGCCGCAAGAGGAACCTATATCTATCCGCCGAAACATTCTATGCGTATTATCACCGATGTATTTGAGTATTGCACGGCAGAAGCACCGAAGTGGAATACCATATCTATATCTGGTTATCATATTCGGGAGGCTGGTGCAACTGCAGTCCAGGAATTGGCATTTACCCTAGCCAATGGAAAGGCGTATTTGAAAGCGGCTATTGACAAGGGATTAGACATTAATGTTTTTGCAAAACGACTCTCCTTCTTCTTCAATGCGCACAACAATCTATTTGAAGAAGCGGCAAAGTTTCGTGCTGCCAGACGAATGTGGGCTCAGATTACCAT
>DTRK01000081.1:0-4697 GCA_012965955.1 Flavobacteriales bacterium | reverse complement strand
GCCGAAGCCAAAGCCCAGATGTTAAGATTTCACACGCAAACAGGGGGTTCAACACTGACGGCTCAACAACCGAAGAATAATATTGTTCGCGTAACATTGCAAGCACTCTCGGCTGTACTTGGAGGAACTCAGTCATTGCACACCAATGGATTTGATGAGGCACTCTCGTTGCCTACAGAAGAGGCAGCACAAATCGCCGTAAGAACGCAACAGATCATTGCCTATGAAAGCGGTGTTCCAGATACAGTAGACCCACTGGCAGGTTCGTACTACGTAGAGACATTGACCAATGAAGTAGAGTCGGCTGCATGGGACTATATCAAACGCATAGACACCATGGGCGGTGCTGTGTCAGCAATTGAGGAAGGGTTTATTCAAAGGGAAATAGCCGCATCAGCATATAAGTACCAGGAGGATATTCAAACAACAAACGAGGTTTTGGTGGGCGTTAATAAGTTTACCACTGACGAACAGGCCAACGAAGAGATCTTTACAGTTGACGACTCTATCCGTCAGTTGCAGATAGACAAGATTGAAGCACTGAAAGCCGAACGGGACAATGAGAAAGTGAAGCAGGCCCTGGTGCAGATCGCCAAAAATGCGGGGGACGGATCCAACCTAATGCCGGCAATCATTGAGGCCGTGGAGCACTACGCCACGCTAGGCGAAATAGCAGATGTGATGCGTGAGGCTTTTGGTGAATATACGGGTTAATCAATCTCCACCCCGTAGTCCAGATCCTTCGATGGCTTCCTGGTTTTGTCATTATCTGATTTCAGATAATAATCAAACCACTCTAAAGTCCGAAGGTTGTAATCGAGACGAGCAGGGTTTTTCCTGTTTCCATGTCCTTCACCCGGATACCATACCAAGCGAACAGGTGCTTTCCCATGCATCTTCAAGGCTCGGTACAGCTCCAGCGACTGTGACGGATGAACCCTGGGATCTTCCTTCCCATGGAGTATTAAGGTAGCAGTTTGGCTACCATTGGCATATTTTATTGGACTCCTGTCGAAAACAAGATCGAACTTTTCATAGGTCCAGAATGTCCAGTGGGAGTAATATGATTCCCATGGTATGTCAGTGGTGTACCGCTTTGATACCTGATCTGAGATTCCTACAAATGCCACAGCCGCAGCAAACCTACTGGTGTGCTTGGTGGCGCCCCACCCTGAGAAATACCCACCGTATGAGCCTCCACCTATTCCAACTCTCGCCTTGTCAACCATGCCTTTATTGATCAGGTAATCAATGCCATCAATCACGTCGTTAAATTCTTCATCACCCATATCGCCCTGATCGGCTTTAGAAAACCCAACACCTCGTCCGGAACTGCCTCTGTAGTTGGGCATAAATACAAAGTATCCTTTACCTGCTGCTACCTGGCCCCACTTGCTGTAATAGGTGGCCCAGCCGTTCTTCTCACAGGCCTCTGGCCCGCCGTGGATATAATTTATCAATGGATACTTGGTCCCTTCCTTGTAATCTACCGGATATATAAGTACGCCTTCTATCTTCTTTGAGTCCCGGGAGGTATAACTGAGTTTCTCTTGTTTACCCAGCTTCTTGTCTTTAACCCACGGGTTAATATCAGTTCTCTGTACCAATTTCTTCTTGGTGAGATCAATAGTAAATAGGTCACCAGGGTTCTCCCAGGTGTTGCCATTAAGCGCAATAGTTCCATTGTTGAGGTAAAACCCGCGAAATACAAGCCCTTTACCCTCAATAAGATTTTCAATTTTATCTTCATCAATAGCTCTCATATTCAAGGTAACATCTACACTTTCATCAGCTGAATAAATCACTGTGTTGGCATCGCTCCATTCTACGTGCGTAACGGACCCCTCAAACTCCCGGGAGTAATTGATAAGCTGCGAGAAATCCTTCTTGTTGGGCACCTTGGCGATAAATAAACTGCCATTTACAGGGTCATTTATATCAACCCCTGAAATAAATGCTATGCGTTTTCCATCAGGAGACCAAGCCAATCCACCCAGTTTTCCAGGATTGTTCACGAGCAGCTTGACCTCTTTCGTTTTCGGGTTGATTATTTGAATTTTGCTAAACATGTATTTGTAGTCGATAAGGTTCTTTGTAGAGATCTTGGCAGCGATCAAATCTCCTGCTGGGTTCCACTGAACAGAATATACAGCGATACCTTTTGTTAGCTGAGCAGTTGACTTTGAGGCGAATTCGTAGAGGTAAAGATTTTTCTCCGGGACCTCCTCTTCATATATCTCGGCATTGAACCCTTTGTCTTTCCACGCATTTCTGCTGGTATCGCTTACTGACGAGATGTAGGCAATTGACGTATTGTTTGGATTCCAGTCGAAATCCTGAACAGAAGTCACTGAGTTGGTCACCTGAGTGGCTGAGTCCATGCCGAGGTCGAATGTGTATATCTGGGTTTTCTTCGCATTGAACCACTTTGCCAGGAACGTGAGGCTTTTAGAATCAGGTGTCCAGCCAAGATGGTGGAAGCTCTTTTTCTTGTTGTAATGAGATTTTATTTCACCCGTAGAAACATCCAAAACGAACAACTCCTTGTAGCTAGGCCCTGTTTTTTCTGAAAAATCCCGGCCGGTAGCGATGGTGTATGCAACTTGCTTTCCATCAGGAGATACAGCGATATTTCCGACATGCTTCATTTTAAAAATATCATGGGATGTAAATACACTCTCTTGCCCAAATAACACGGTAGTATTTGCCACCAATATCAATAACGCTAGTATTCTCATTTCTAAAAAGTTTTAGTGATGCCTGGATTCCTCACGGATTAATAGATCGAAAAAGTATGTAAATGTTGCACCGCTTAGCACGTAGTACAAAGGGCAGTGATTACCGCGTCAAAATTGGGAAGGTCACCAGCTTCCTCCAGGACCTCGGCATAGAGGATTTTTCCTTCGCTGTCGACCACAAAGGCCGACCTTTTTGCAACCTTCTTCATTTCCAATACGAACTCTTCATATTGGGACCCATAAGCCGCGGACACCTCCTTGTTGAAATCTGAAAGTAAAGGGAAATTTAGCCTTTGTTCCTCTTTAAACCTGGTAAGCGTATGCGGCGAATCTACCGATATAGCGAGGACCTGTGTGCTGAGGTCTTCATAAGCGGCAATATCATCTCTAATGGAACACAATTCCTCTGTGCAAGTTCCTGTAAATGCCAAAGGGAAGAAGAGCACCAGGACATTCTGTCCACTATAAGATTCGAGTGACACTTTGTTTTTTTCAGTGTCATAAAGCGTGAATAAAGGGGCGGTATCACCTTTTTGGAGAGCCATTTTTTCTTGATTTTATATGATTATAGAGGACGTTATTATTAACAAGGGCAAGTTTAAAACTTTTTTGCTTCAAAAGGAAGGTAGACGCCTTATTATCTATCATTGTAAAGAACGAAAATTCATGCTATGCGAAACTATCTAGTAGAATTAATAGGCACATTTTTTCTTGTACTTGTTATTGGACTTTCAGGCGATCCCATTGCCATAGGCTGCATGCTCATGGTCATGGTGTATATGGGAGGGCATGTTTCTGGTGCCCACTATAATCCTGCAGTAACCCTGGGTGTTTTGATGAGAGGAAAGATCGGGACTAAAGATGGTATGATGTATATGCTGTTTCAGTTAATTGGGGCCCTGATCGCAGCATATTTATATTATTTGATAAAAGGTGAAGCGTTTGCACCAGCTCCAAATGCTGAGATTCATATATTAAAACCTATAATTGTTGAGGCAGTATTTACATTTGCCCTTGTATCTGTTGTGCTTAATGTGGCTACGCATTCAAAAACAGAGGGAAATTCTTATTATGGGCTCGCTATAGGTTTTACCATATTAGCCGCCGCATTTGCAGGGGGGAATATTTCCGGGGGCGCTTATAATCCTGCAGTCGGTACTGGGCCCATTCTGGTGGATATGTTAACGAGTGGTGGTTCCATGGGCAATCTATGGATATACCTGGTTGGCCCATTTTTGGGTGGAGCTGTTGCGGCTCTGGTATTCAAGTTTATCAACCCGGATGAGTAAAACTTTAAATAATTATCAACGCATATGAGAAAGGCAATTACATTATTAACTGCGGTATTCGCGATCAGCTCTTTGGGCAATTTACAGGCACAGGATGATAGTGAGAAAGAGGCATCTGAGAATAAATTGGGTGCACATGTCGGTGTGGTTCACCCGTTGATAACGTTTGAAGATGGGGAATCTACCAACATCGGGGATTTCTATAATGTGGGATTTCCAGTGGGAGTAACAATTAAGAAATCAGAAAAATTTATGTTTGATATAGAATTTGTTCCTTTCGTCGATGAGAAAAGCAATGTAAATCTGCTATTTCACCCGGGAGTTTTGTTTCCAATGGGTGGTGACTTCACTTTTGGAACGAGGGCTGCTTTTGAGATTGGATCTGGAGCATATGGATTTTCACCGCTCTTGAATAAAGCTTTCCCAATACCCAAGTGCAATTCTGCCTTTTTTGTGGAATTGGTACTGCCGGTTAGATTTCACGCTACTGGGTACAATACCACGATCGCGCTTCACGTAGGCGTAGGGTTCTGATTGAGGGCCTGCTTAGGATTCCAGCTTCTTCGCTGCATCCCAGTATTCGTCCATCTTTTCCAGACTCATTGCCTGAAGGTCGCCTCCTGATTTTGCTACCTCTTTTTCCATGTATTGGAAACGCTGTATGAACTTC
>DTRK01000080.1 GCA_012965955.1 Flavobacteriales bacterium | reverse complement strand
GACGCATTTTGATGAAGTAGCGGAAGACAAATGTGTTATGGATAAAATGATGATGATATGAAAAAGAATTTAGCAGCCTTTATAGTGGTTATAGTGGGCAGTATGTCTTGTTATTCTCAAACGCTTAATGAATGGGTTGGTTTCGGTGATGGCACGTCGTGGAGTGATGTAGACAATTGGGATCCAGGTCTTCCAGCAACTGGTGATGACGTAATATTTGGACAAGACTTTGACACAGATGTGCTAATTGATCAAAATATTGATTTGCGGAATTTCAATATGTCCGTTGATATGGAAACATTCAATATTATTGTAGGTGCGGGATTCACTGTCGATATAACAGGCACTATGACAATCAATGTAAATACTTTTACCACAAATACTGGTGCGGTTGTTATTGAAGATTTGACTGTAGCCGGTGGAACATTCACCCAAGGTGCTGAAGGCCTGATTACTATTACAGACCTGGTGAGTCTGACAAGTGGTGCGATTAACTGGAACCAAGATAAGGCAGCTAGCTTGGTAACCATTGGCAGGTACGACCAGTCTGGTGGAACATTTAACCACACTGGCAACGCCGAGGTTAGACAAACAGGGGCAACATTCACCCATTCTGGGGGCACATTTAATCATGCCAATTCTGGTGTCAGCTTGTGGGAGTTTAGGGGGACTGTCAGCCCTACAATAACGGGTACCGTGACATTTGGTGATCTTCTGTTTCACAATCAAGCAACTGGGAACCTAGTTTACACAATAGTCAATACCATTACTGTTACTGATGATGTGAGATTCGATACTGATGAAACAGGAGCCGGCATAACAGTGAATACAGGAACCATGATAATAGGGGATGATTTTGACTACCTTCCAGGGCCAACAACCAGCTCGGCAACTGGGGGTACAGCGACTATGAGATTTGTTGGCACCTCCAACATTGATACCCGTGCAACGGTGGATAATCAAAGAAACATGTGTAACATAGAGGTCAATTCTCCTGGCAATCTTGTAGATGTAAATGACCCTCGCCTTAATATGTCTGGAGACTTTACCGTGATAGCAGGGACAGTGGATTTTAATAACTCCTCTTCCTGTGTACTTGATGGCGATGGCACAAACACCTTTGATCTCCAAAGCGGCGCAACACTGGACTTTAATCAATCAACTGTTGATTTTCCATCTGGCTTTAGCACAACAAACCTCAATGGCCTCGTTGAATACTCGTTTGCAGGCGCCCAGGCCATCAGTGACCAGGATTACGCCGACCTTACACTTTCAGGAAGTGGAGCTAAATCGCTGCCGGCAGCAGGCAGTGTCACAGCAAGTGGAACCCTGACAATTGATGGAACCGCTACGCTGGATATGGATGCCAATAACGAGGACTTTTCTGTTGCTGCAATTGACGATAACAATACAACAGATGGAATTCTAAATACGGCCAACAAAATCACCTTCACGGGTACCTCCTCGGCTAATGTTGATGTAGCGGGTACAGGAACGGTATCATATGGAGATGTAGATTTTCAAAATACCGCTGGTATCGTTCTGGGAACGCTGGGAGGTACACTGGAATTTGGGGACGTAACGATTACTGAGACATTAAGCGCGGGCTCGAATGACATTGATGTTAAGGGCAGCTGGATTAACAACGGCACCTTCACCCAGGGCAGCAGTAAAGTGACTATGAACGGTGGTACAGCGCAAGGCATTTCCGGCACCACTACTACGAAATTTTTTGACCTGGAGATAGATAATACAAACGGTGTCACGGCTACGTCAGATGTTGAGTTAGAAGGTACGCTATCGCTGACATCAGGACTCTTTACAACAACCGGGTCGTTTACATTAACATCAGATGCTACCAGAACAGGGAGAATAGGGCCCGTATCCGGAACTTATACTGGCGACATCACTATACAGCGCTTGATTCCTGCTGTGCCAGACTGGAGGATGTTAGCATCACCCGTAAGTGGCACAACTATGGCTGACTGGAATACAGAAATACTAATGTCGTGTATAGTTGGCGCCTCACATACAGCTCCCCACTTTACCAGTGTATATAGCTATGATGAAAGCAAAGGTACTGAGGCTAGCGAAGGTTACTCAGATGATGACGATGGGCAAACAGCCGGTGTTGATTTGGCTGAAACCTTACCGAATGGGAGTTTAATCCGTGGGTACTTTATTTGGGCTGGAACTTGTGCGCCTTCGTGCTCACCGACTACAATACTGACTGATCTCACAGGCAGCTTAGTTAGTGGCACTCAAACAATTCCTTTGTCATTTAACGCTGATGCGGGTACATTGGAAGATGATGGATGGAATTTAATTGGTAACCCCTTCCCTTCTGACATCTCCTGGGATGCAACTGAAGTTACAGGTGGAGCATCAGACGTAGCATATGTGTATGACCCAGGGATTGATGATTTCATTACGTTGGACCAGGGAAATGGTGCTGATCGGGATTTTATTCCGTCTATGCAGGGCATTTTCACACATTGTCAAGCTGTTTTGGGTGGTGCTGGAACGCTAATAATAGAAGAAGCCGACAAGGTTTCTGACGCAAACAATTTTCTAAAGACAGGCAATATTCTTCCACGTATCTTGGTCTCTCTATCTGGCAATGGATATTCAGATGATGTGTCCCTGTATGTTGTGCCCGGTACTACTGAAAACTTTGACCCTGGTAAGGATGCCATGAACCCTTATAGTCTGCAATGGGACTTTGCCAATTTTTCCATTATCACTCCTGATTCTCATGAATTGGAATTCAACAAGGTCTCTGGGTTTGATCAGGACTATACTGTTCCCCTGCTGATCAACTGGACATGGCCAAATACAAGTATGAGTTATACAATTAGCCTGGATGCACTTGATGAAGTGCCAATGAGCACCTGCATATTACTAGAGGACACATTGACAGGAGCATTTACGGATCTAAGGGCCGGGGCCTACACATTTAGCATGGCTGCTGACACTGGGTTGACACCTCGTTTTGTGCTCCACGTAGGAGCATCCCTGGCGAAGGACCGTGTGAACCCTACTTGTTTTGGAGCTAGCAACGGAGCTGGTATTGCCATTGGACAAGGTGTTGGCCCCTGGAGTTACATCTGGGTCAACTCATCAGGGGATACGGTTAGGTCAACAAGCAACATTAATACGGCAGACACGTTGTCCAATGTTCCTGAAGACACCTATACTATCTATGTAACCAGTTCAGGAGGGGTTTGCATGAATAGTGTTGACACGTTGGTGTTGGTGGCACCAGCGGACCTGACTGCCAATAGTACTGTATCTGACATATCATGTTTTGGTATGGCGGACGGTTCAATTGACCTTAATGTCTTGGGTGGCACACCACCCTATAATTATTCCTGGAGCTCTGGCCAAAGCACTGAAGACATATTGGCCCCAACAGGTGGCATATATGATGTTGGTGTAACAGATGCTAATGGATGTGTTAAAACATATAGTATAACTGTGGCCGAGCCTGACAAACTGGAGTTGTCAAGTGTGGTAAGCGATGTGAATTGTAACGGTGAGAACAATGGCGCGGTAGATATTACTGCTATCGGTGGAACAAGTCCTTATGTTTATTCATGGTCGAATAGTGAAAGTACAGAAGACATAAGCGGGTTGGCTCCCGGCACCTATTCAATTCAGGTCACGGACAACAACAATTGTCTCGCTGATGGCAGTTTCGAAATTACTGAACCTATTGTTGTGATCTCGACTTTTGTTGCTCAGAAAGATACCGCTTACTTATCAGATGGCGGTGAAGTGCAGTTCACCAACACTTCATTTGGTGCTTCAGCTTTTGAGTGGAATTTTGATGATGGTTCTCCGGCCAATACTGAAGTAAGCCCATTACACGTATTCGGCGCCGCAGGTACTTATAATGTAACCATGGTTGCAAGCAATGCGAACAACTGTAGTGATACTTCCTATAAGTCAACAGTGGTAATGGATAGTCCATTGGTCGGCATAGGTAATGAACTGACAGATGACTTGTCATTAAAGGTCACCTATATCACCAATGGAGATGGTTTGTTTGCTGAGTTCTCATTTGAAGAGCCAACGAGCGTGAACCTGCGGATCTTTAACATTCTTGGCCAGGAAGTGAGTCGCCTGGATGATGTTAAAGTTTTGAGAAATACGGTAAAGATCATGGGGGCCCAGAAAACCATTGCGACGTACCTCATTAGAGTTGACACAGAAAGTGGCAGCGCTTCAAAGAAGGTAATCTATTAGATATAATATCTATATTTGCCACATTCTTCAGACATGAAACACACATTAAAGAGGCAC
>DTRK01000079.1:9397-14728 GCA_012965955.1 Flavobacteriales bacterium | reverse complement strand
TTCCAGCCCAACATGTTATTGTTATATGCTGTGGTACTTGGTTATTTATGCCTGATGGGAGTAGAGTTCTTTATCCCGAAATGGCTAAAGAGCCACCACATGATATATATCTACTCACACATGCTCATCATTCCCCTGGTTGATATATATGCAAGTGGCCTTGATTGGTTACTAGATGGTGCTGAAGCACCCATTGGGTTGGGCTTTTTCTTTGCGGTAACCTATTTGAATGGTATCGTTTTGGAATTTGGCAGGAAAATAAGAACGCCTGAAAATGAAGAAGAAGGTGTTATTTCCTACACAGGTCTTTTCGGGACTCAAAGAGGTGTGATCTATTGGATCTTACTGATGTTGGCGACTATGCTGTTAAATATAGCCGCTTCGATATATGCAGGATATGGGATGGTTGCATTTATTATTCTGGGCGTAATGTTCGTGGTTTGTACTCTGCCGGGATTCCTTTTCTTAAGGAACCAGACTCAAAAATTATCGAAACTCATTGAGTACTCTTCAGGGTTGTGGACATTGGGGATGTATATATCACTCGGAGGTGGACCTATGATTACGAAATTGTTCTTTGAATAAAGAAGTAACATGATCTACTACACATCTGATAAAGAAGACATATCAACAGGCTCCATTGGAGGAAAGGCATTTAACTTGTTCCGGCTGAAAAAGATCGGGTTACCGGTGCCTAACTGGGTTGTGATTCCTCAAACTGTTCTACAGGATATTATTCCAGAGGAACTCAAGAAAAATCCTATCAGGGAGGACATACTAGAACTCGTGAGAAAAATTGAGATTCAACAAAGTTTTTTGGATGAAATTCTCTCAAATTTTCAAAATAGTTCTGATAAGTTCTATGCTGTCCGGTCTTCTGCAATAGATGAAGATAGTGCGGAGTTTTCATTTGCCGGGCAGTTTGAAACCTATCTCTATGTAAACTCAAACGATTTGGCAGAGAGCATTCGAAAGATTTGGCTCTCCGCATTTTCTGAAAGGGTTATGACCTATCGGGATAAAAATGGATTGAAACAACAGTTCGGCATTGCGGTAATCGTCCAGGAGATGATAAACGCAGAAGTTGCGGGCGTAGGATTTGGTATTAATCCTACCAGTGGAGATAGGGAGACAAAAGTTATTTCCTCAGTTTATGGACTTGGTGAAGGGTTGGTGTCTGGTGAATTGAATGCAGACACATACATCCTGAAAGATGGGAAAATTGATAGCCAATTGACCGATAAATCTCATGCCTTTGTTCAGTCGGAAGGTGGAGGTATCGAGAAGATTGAGATTGAAGATTCCAAAAGAAAAGAATCGTCTTTATCAAATGAGCAGCTTCAGAAAATTGCAGTCATATTAGATGAACTACTGGAGGCCACGGGAAAACCTCAGGACATTGAGTTTGCGGTTGCAAAGGATGTCATTTATATATTGCAAACCCGCCCCATTACCAGTTTAGATAAGGTTGTAGATAAGGAAGGAGAGTATATTCTTTGGGATAACAGCAATATCATTGAATCTTATCCTGGTGTGACGACCCCACTAACCTTTTCATTTATCATAAAGGTTTATGAAGCCGTATACATTCAGTTGGCAGGTATACTGGGTGTGAGTGACGAAATGATAGAGGAAAACGCCAATACATTTGCAAACACTCTTGGTCTGCTCTATGGTAGAGTCTACTATAACTTGTTGAGTTGGTACAAAATGCTTGCAATGGTACCTGGGTACTCGCTAAACGCTGAGTACATGGAAACCATGATGGGCGTAAAGGAGAGATTTGAACTGAAAGAAACTAAACAATTATCGAAGACCACAGCCTATTACAGACTCACTATTAACATTTTCAAAATGTTGAAGAGTCTGGTATTACTTCCAAGAGAGCGGAGACGCTTTACTACAGATTTAAACCAGACAATTGCCAAGTATAAAGCCATCGACTATTCGAAGCAACGCACGGATGAACTAATGTATCTCTATATGGAGTTTGAGCAAACTTTGCTCAAGAAATGGAGAGCTCCTCTGGTCAATGATTTCTTTTCAATGATCTATTTCGGTGTATTACAGAAGTTAATCAGCAAGTATAAGATCAGCGATCACAAGAATTTGCACAACGATCTGCTTTGCGGCAGCAATGATATTATCTCCACAGAACCAATTCATGCGAGTCTTAGAATCTCCACTATGATTATAGAGGTCGATGAAGCGCATCAGCTTTTCAAGGATAAGGACGAAAAATATATTTGGAACACTTTGCTGGAAGGAAGCCATCCTGAAATCAAGAAAGCAATAGATGATTATATTGATAAGTTTGGAGAGCGATGTGTTGGTGAATTGAAACTTGAAACAGTTTCCTATACTCAAGAGCCAAGTCTATTTGTCAAGATCATCAAATCTTACGTTGTACAGGGTATCACCACAGGTTCCACTAAATCAACTATAGAACAAGATTTAAGATCAAAAGCCGAGAGGGAGGTTAAGAACAAATTAAAATTCAACCCCATTAAAAAGCTACTCTTTAACTACGTGTTAGCAAAGACCAGGGAATTGGTAAGTGGACGGGAAAACCTTAGATACGAGCGAACAAGAGCCTTCGGTATTGTTAGAGAGATCTTTACACATATAGGTAAAAAACTGTACGCGGAGGGCGTCATTGAACATCCACGTGATATATTCTATCTGAAACTGGAAGAAACTATTTCCTATATCCAGGGCACCTCGGTTAATGCGAGCCTCATAAGATTGATCGCTCTACGAAAGGAAGAGTTTGACGCCTTCGAAAAGATGGATACTCCTTCAGAAAGAATACCTACGTATGGGGTTGTATACCACGCCAATGATTTTTATTCAAGTACTAAAGTGGAAACCATTGAGGGAGATTTGGAGGGAATTGGATGCTGTCCTGGACAGGTGAAAGCCAGGGTGAGGGTGGTAAAGGATCCAAATGAAATAGACAGTATGAATGGTGATATTTTGGTGACCTCGAGTACTGACCCTGGATGGGTGACTCTATTTCCTACAGCCTCCGCAATTATTGTCGAGAGGGGAAGCCTGCTCAGCCATTCGGCCATTGTTTCAAGAGAAATGGGAATTCCATGTATTGTCGGGGTTACGGGGTTGCTTAAAACATTGAAAACGGGAGATATGGTTACAATGGATGGAAGTACAGGAGTTATTAAAATCCTGGAAGAGAATGGACAAGAAACAGCTTGAGGACGTAAAGTTTGATTTTATCCGATATGCAAATTGTTGGGAAGATGCAGACATTTTACTGGAAGGATTGAATCCTCAGCCCCATGGCAGGTATCTCTCTATCGGATCTGCCGGCGATAATTCATTTTCACTATTGACAACCTCTCCTGAGTTTGTAGTTGCAGTGGACATAAGCAAAGTGCAACTATACCTTGTGGAGCTTAAGAAACTCGCCATTGAAAAATTCTCTCACAAGGAATTTTTAGAATTTCTTGGTTTCTCTGTATCAGACAACAGGCTTAAGCTTTTTGATTTGATAAAGTATGAATTAAACCCTGAGACTAAGGACTATTGGGAATACAACTCAAGACAAATTGAAGCTGGGCTCATATACGAAGGTAAGTTTGAAAAATACTTCTTGTTTTTTAGCAAATGGGTTGTTCCATTGATACATAACCAAAGGAGAATCGCTGAACTATTCAGGGCAAAATCTGAAGAGGAACAGACCGAGTTTTATCAGGAGAAGTGGAACTCCTGGAGGTGGAGGATGCTGTTTAAGGTGTTTTTCAGCAAGCGCGTGATGGGTAATTTCGGAAGGGACCCTGCCTTTTTAAGGGAAGTTAAGGTTCCAGTATCTGAGTACATTTTTCAAAAGGCTGAAAAGCATCTAAGCAGTACCTATGCACAACAAAATTATTTCCTCAGGTTTATTCATACCGGAAACTTTGGAGACAAATTGCCTCATTATGTGAGAGAAGAAAATTACCTGACCATCAAAAAAAATATTGGGAAACTGCACATTTTCGAAGGGCTGGCCGAAAAGGCCATGAAAGAATTTCCGAACATCAACTACATGAACCTGTCCAATATTTTCGAATACATGGATGAGGGTTTATTCAAGATAGTGGTTGAAGACTTATTGGACAACACAGCTTCGAATGCAAGATTTGCTTATTGGAATTTAATGGTGCCAAGGAAATTTGTAGACATTTTCCCAGATAGGGTTAATTATGAGGAAGAGTTATCTATGGCTTTAATGAGCAAAGACAAAGGTTTCTTTTACAAACAGGTTGTAGTAGACCAAAAGTTATGAGCGAAAGTCTGGAAAATACGATCATATTAGCAGGGGTCTTTTTGCTATTGTTTGGCTCAGCTGAAGTGTTCTATCACATGTTCAAAGTGAAGGTAGAGCTAACGAGAAAGTATGTTCACATTGGGACAGGGATAATTACACTGTTTTTTCCAGTGCTGATTGGCAATCACTGGTTGATTTTAGCTTTATGCGGCAGTTTTGCGGTGATCTTGCTTACGAGTCTCCGGTTTAATCTGCTACAATCTATAAATGCAATCGATCGGGACTCCATGGGCTCTATATTATATCCAGCAGTTGTATACACAGTGTATTTAATCTACCTCCTGTATGGCAATGGTTTATATATTTATTTCTATCTCCCTATTTTAACATTGGCAATATGTGACCCGTTAGCGGCAGGGGTAGGCAGAAGATGGCCGAAGGGAAAATACACGATCGGTACAGAAACCAAAACCGTGATGGGCTCTTCCGCCTTCTTTATAAGTTCTTTGATACTGACCGTCATCCTCCTTCATTATATGGCGGATCTGAATTTGGGCAACACTATACTAGTGGCAGTTGTGATCGGACTTATAGCTACTGTCACCGAAGGGGCAAGCCGGCGTGGCTTTGATAATCTTTTTATTCCACTAGTTGTTTTGGGATGCTTGGTGGGTTTTACGGAACTGCAAGGACTCTTTTGAAAACGTTAAACAATAATCAGTGCCAATTATATCAGTAAATATAGACAGTAATAGCCCAGAAGAGTGGAATGACTTCCTGGAATGCGGGAGTAGAATACGCAAGAAAAATAGTGCTTTGGAGGTGGAGTTTTGGCAGGATACAAAGACGGTTGCTCATGTAAATGACTCCACGAGAGTCGAATCTTATGCCTTCTGGACATTGGAGGGCGGAGGAAGAGAGGCGAGGATAGGAGCATATAAATGTCAGGGCTCGGCCGATGGCTATATTGGCTGGTATGAATGTGACCCTGATGAGGCTATTAGCAAACAACTGTTCAATGCAGCATTTGAATGGATGAAGGAACAGGGTTGTGAGTCAGT
>DTRK01000079.1:0-9387 GCA_012965955.1 Flavobacteriales bacterium | reverse complement strand
CTGGTATTCCTATAGATTTAATTTAGAGCATGCCCAGCCGCTCTTCCCGGGAGATCCTTTTCAGCCTCTTTATTATGTTGAGCAATGGCAAAACGCTGGGTTTGGGATAATGGAGAGATATGAAAGTAGCTACACCCCATTGCCTGAGCAAGGCGCCCTGTCGTTTGAGGAAGCTGAAAAGCAATTTAATGAAAAGGGGCTGGTTCTAAAACGATTAACACCCGAATTGTATATGGAGCATCGAACAGTGCTTCATGGATTCTTAAATGAAGCATTCACGAACAATCCTCTATTTGTGGAAATTGATATCGAAGAATTTGGAAGCATCTATGATGAATTGCCTTCAAAACTGCCCGAAGGCTTCGCGTACATGGCCGTTGATAAGTCTAACGCACCTGTTTGCCTGAATATCGCTTATCCGGATATTTTCTATACCACTTACCAAGCTGCATCTGTCACTGATACCCTGATGACTGCCCCCAAGTTAATTGTGAAGACATTGGTCACTCACCCAGATTGGCAAAGTCATAGTCTCGGAACACTCATGATACGTTTGCTGATGGACGTGGCAAGAAATCATGGGATCAAAGATGCGATTCATGCACTGATGTATTTGGACAATGTATCTGCAAAAGCCGGACAGCGAAAATTCAATACGGTCTCAGCGCGCACCTACGCACTATTTCAAAAAAGCCTATAACTCATGACTAGCGAGGTTGCCCACCCACTACTGCGTAAAGTCGATGATGTCATCGCCAATCATCCTGATCGTATAGCCATCATTGATAAAGATGGTGTAGAGTATAGCTATGCAACCCTTTCAAAAAAGATCAATTATTGCAGGCAAGTCCTAAAGGAAAAAGGTGTTCGTTTGGGTACTAAAGTTCTGGTTGCGGTACCGATGACCATTGAGCTTTACGCTATTCTCCTTGCCCTCTTTTCTTTAGGTGGTATCGCTGTATTTCTAGATCCCTGGTTAAAGGGCAAGCAAATGGGTCAGATTATTCGCAAGGCAAAACCCGAATTGATGATTATCTCTTCGAGGTTGAGGATTTTAGCTTTGCTGCTACCGGCAACTTGGAGTATAAAAAGTTGGTGGGGGGTGAAGAAACTGAAAGAGCTAGATGCTCCATGGTCCAAAACTCCTGTGACCAATGAAGACCTGGCTCTTATCACGTTTACCGGCGGAACAGGGGGATTCCCAAAAGGTGCGGATCGAACATTTGGATTTTTAGCTGCACAACTAGATGCCTTGGAAGATCACCTGGTTGGTGAAGGTGTGCTTAGAGACTACACCAATTTCCCGATCGTAGGCCTGGCCGATCTGGCAATGGGGAATACCGTGATTGTTCCTTCAATTAATCTTATGAAAATCCACGAGTCGGATCCGAGCGAGGTTTCTAAGTCGCTGGAGCTCACAAAAGCTAACCGACTCATTGTTTCACCTGCATTGCTTAAAAAGGCCGTGCAAGGTTTTATTCAGGCCAAATCAAGCCATGGTATCAAGGAAGTGTTAAGCGGAGGGGCGCCTATATCTTTTGAACTTATTGAA
This sequence comes from Flavobacteriales bacterium, assembly GCA_012965955.1. Classification (GTDB taxonomy): domain Bacteria; phylum Bacteroidota; class Bacteroidia; order NORP154; family NORP154. The sequence goes on along the minus strand of DTRK01000079.1, from coordinate 7,835 downwards.
ACTTGCCTGGACAATTTTCCGCAAGTTGAGTTTGAGGCAATCTTTGGATCGACCGAAGCTGAGCCCATTTCCGTAACCTCATTTGATAAAATGCGTCAAAAAATGACCGACCCGTTAAAAGGGGTATTTGTTGGAACTCCGGGGAAAAAGGTACGAGTTAGAATTATTGAAGCGTACACAGGTGTGATCAATGCTGCTAAGTTTGAGGAGTTAACCTGTCAACCAGGAGAGGTAGGTGAGCTAATAGTAACCGGTGACCATGTAAATAAAAACTACTTCGAGGATCAGGCTGCTTTTGACGAAAACAAGATCATTGATAGTGAAGGAACTATTTGGCACCGATCGGGTGATATGGCCTACTTCAATAATGAGGATATGTATTTAGTAGGCAGGCTTCACAGGATAATGTCATATCAGAACAAGGTGTTACATCCTTACCCAATTGAATTTCTTGTGGAAAGAAAATTTGGATTGATGGATATTGGATATATAAAATCAAAAGAGGGGCAGTTTTTTCTTTATATCGGAGGGCAAAAAGAAATCAAGGAAGCCGCTATTAGAGAGGCTATTCAAAATGCTAATTATCCGATAGACAAAATTATTGCAAGAAATAAGGCGCTTCCTAGGGATCCAAGACACAGGAGTAAATTGGATTTAAGCAAATTAGGCCATTAATAAAAAGAATTGAAAGGAAAGGAAAAGCTAATTATCAACTAATATAGCTGGTAAAACAAAAACCGCTCTCCCCGTCAGGTTCCCCAGGCCTGCCAGATCTCACATTAATTGAATGAAAAAAAATCTTCCACCATCACCCCCAGGCCATAAGCTATTCGGACATATTACGGGGTTCGCAAAGGATCCTCTGAATTACATGATGAAGATATCAAGAGAACATGGTGGAATTCTCTATTCCCGCGTCATCAATTATAAAATAGTGCTTATCAGTAAGCCTGAATATGTAAAATATATTCTCCAAGAGAACAATAGAAACTATACCAAAACAAGTGGATATAAACCTTTAAAACTACTCCTTGGAAAAGGGTTGATTACTAGTGAAGGTGATCTGTGGCTTAAACAACGTAGACTATTTCAACCTGCATTTAATAGAGAGAGCATTATGAATTATACCAAAATAGTTGGGGAATGTGTGGATGATTTGCTTCTGGAATGGAATAACATAGATCCAGATTCAAAATTGTTGAATGTATCTCATGAAATGATGAAAAACACAATGGTTATTGTGGGCAGGACGCTTTTCAGTTCAGATTTAAGCAAAGATACTGCGTTAGTGTGGGAATGGATGACATATGCATTAGAATACGTAAATAACAGAACTAAAACTTATCCATTTAATTTCTCTTCAAAGATTCCTCTTCCGAAGAACATACGTTTTACCAAAGCTGTTGCATCTCTTGATAACATGTTATATAGAAAAATAGATGAGCGACGTAAAGAAAAAGGAGATTTTACGGACCTATTATCGATGATGATGTCTGCTAAAGATGAAGAAACGGGCAAAGGGATGAGTGACGGTCAGCTTCGAGATGAAATAATGACTATATTTTTGGCTGGGCATGAAACTACGGCCAATGCACTTACCTGGACATGGTATTTACTGTCACAACATCAGGAGATTGAAGAGAAATTACATCGGGAGTTGGATGAAATACTTAAGGGTGAAATACCCAGCTATCAAAACTTGGGTAATTTAAGATACACCGCACAGGTAGTTCAAGAATCCATGAGACTATACCCTCCAGTTTGGATGATAGGGCGAAGAACTATAAATGAAGATCAGATTGGCCAATACCATATTCCGAAGGGTGTAGATGTAGCGATAAGTCCATACGTTCTTCATCACCATTCTGAATACTGGGATCAACCTGAAGTATTTGATCCAGACAGGTTTTCATCCGAAAACATTAAAAAACAGATACCCTATTCTTATATTCCCTTTGGAGGAGGCCCCAGATTATGTATTGGTGAGAATTTTGCGATGATGGAGATGATACTAATAGTCGCCAAGGTTGCACAAAAATATAAACTATTACTACCAAAAGGGACGAAAGTAGAAATTGGCTCATCGCTTACACTCCGCCCAAAGGAAGACCTGAAAATGGAATTGTATAAGAGAGTAATTTGATTGAAATCTATGCTCTCATTGCAGGGAAAAAGATTATTTAAATTGCCCTGAAAAGCTGTTTGACATCTATATTTGATTAATTCTAACCTCGCATACTCCCTGTTTTAGGCAGATTAAACGTTCTTAAAATAATAACCTAGCCGATATGGCTATACCGAAAACATCTCATTGAATTTCTTATAGAAAGGGAACTGGGGTTAATGGACACAGGATATATTAAATCAAAGGATGGTGAATTCATTCTTTTTATTGGAGGGCAAGATGCGGTGGATGCCGACCTAATCCGAGAGGCGATCAACAAAGCAGGTTATCCCATAGATAAAATTGTTGCCTCGAAGGCTGATCTTCCAAGAGATCCGAGACACAGAAGTAAACTGGATTTAAGCAAGTTAAAGCACTAATGCTAAACTCACTGTTATGAATTTCTATCTGAGATATCTCAGTTTTATTCACTGCAAACCATTGCTATTGTTGATCCTGTGCATCTTGCTTCTTGTAGCGGGGAAACCGGCATTGGATATCAAGCTTAACAATAACATGGAGGATTGGTTCCCTGTATGAGTCCGGACGGATCACCGGATCATGAAGTGAGCGCGGCGGAATGGTTATTACCTATTTGCCAATAAACCGATTGATCGCTTTCAGATGGTTCGGTTTAAAGAAGATTTTAGAACGGTAGCTTATAATTGGCGCGTATCTATCCAAACCAGTCGGAATTCCAAAAACTGCCGCATTCACTCCTCCAATGCCAATCCTCGCTAAAATCTCTCCACTTTCAATGTCCACCACAATGATCGCCCAGTATTGCTGCTTCTCCGACCACACGTAATTGATATAGGCGTATTCTTTGCTATCATCCAAGATCAACTGTTCCTCTTTTTCGCTAGCTGTTAATTCAAACGGGTGTTTGTAAACTTCCTTGATTTCTGGTTCGCCGAAATCGAGATAGTCCTTTGGAATAGACAACTTCTTTTCTTTTAATATTTTTTTGGCCTTGAACGAAATATCAGGAATAAAAAACGCTGTCTTCCATATTCCTCCGGTTTTCCCGATAGTAGTTGCCTTTTCTGTGTGCAACTGAAATTGCTGTATGATAAATTTAAAATCAGCTTCACTCACCGGTTTAGAGGCCAGGGAGAGCTTGAATACATGCGGACCTCTGGTAATATTCATACTCCCTTGATTGTCGCTATAGTATTTGTCTCTTTTTTTAGCCTTCTCAGCCAGGTATGTAGTGAAACAATAAACCTCAAATTCAATATACACATCAGTACCCTGTTTCCTTTTTTCAGCTCTCCAACCGGCAGAAAAAACAGCATATTTCTTATCACCTGATTTCACAATGTCATCTGTCTCCTCCTTGGTTTTAAACTCAAATGGGGTTGTTTTCCAGTATTTCGGGAAACTCTCTTTTACCAGACGGTTGTAATTGTCTATGTTACTTACATAGTTATCTACCGCCTCTTCACCATCTTTTTTCTTGAGCTTGGTCATGTATTTTTCGTCCTTTTCCTGCAATTCCACGATTAAGGTCCTCTTCTGAAACTCTATGGCAACTTTTTGTATCGGATAAGAGAATTGTGCGTAAGTATTAAGGGAAATACAAGAACACATGATCAGGAAGAAGAAAATATTTTTCATTGGATGGACTTTAGCGATAGCGATTAAGATGGTTCCGTCTGGTTCTGCTGGTTTAAATTACAAAAGAATTGAAATATATAGGTTTACTCTCTCCTAAAACTATATGCCATGCGTAAAGGTTCTGTGGCATTAACCCAATATCTTAGGTCACACAACTTCCCATTTTTGTTTTTATGAAACGTACATATTTCAATATTTTGTCATCATTTAAGTAATAGTTACCACACTATTGGAATAATTTGGGCGTTATATTGCTGTTAAACAACATAAAAATCCCATGAAAATGAAAGCTCTTATTTTCCCCTCCTTCATCATCCTTGTTCTTTTTGCCGGGTGTAAGAAGGATCGTGAGGTTATACCCCCCCTGCCATCCCCTCCAAATGAGGTGATCTATCCTAACTTTTCCCAATTAAAAGCCGGCAATTACTGGGTTTATCAGCAATTCATTGTTGATAGTTCCGGCAATGCAACACCAACTAATGTGTATGACAGTTGTTATGTGGAAAAAGACACCTTAATAAACAATAACACTTATTTTAAGGTTTATAGGCCCATTCCAGGTATGCCACAATGGGGATACACCTATTTGCGCGATTCCCTGCATTATATTGTATGTTATAGAAACTTCCAAAATCAATCCAGCAAGATTTGTTTTTCTTCTCAGGACTTCAACACAACCTTTTACTCATACCATATGACATATGGTAACCTGCAAGACACTATTGCATTGGTCACCGCTAAAATGGAAGATCCAGGCCTTATTGTTTCCACCCCTGCAGGTTCTTTTGAAACATCAACTTTTAAGATCAACTATAATTATGGTGCTAACTGGGACGATTTTGGTAATCCCAGACACCAAAATACAAGGTATTCCGAAGGTGTGGGGATTGTTTCTGAAGAATTACCACACATTTATTCCAACCCTAATTACCTGGAAAGGAGATTGGTACGATATCAGGTGAATTAACCCGTAAGACTTGCTATTATTTATCCTTAAAAAAGTAATAGATCAACTACCTTCTTCATAAAACCACTCAAGTCCACAACAAAAATATTCGACTTTTGTCCCTTTGGCTCCAATTGATGACCTCAAACCGCTAAAGAGCGGAGTGAAAATGAAAAAGAGCCAAGCCCTGCCGGCAGGCAGGTAGGCAGGTTGCTTGAGTGAACCCTATTTCTCAACTTCCCATTCTTCCTTCTCGTCGAATTATGTAAATTTAACTTTGCTCTTCGGAGTTGTCATTTTATATTTTAGTAGCCACTAACCTTCAATTCAAAGGGATGAAATCAGAAAAGAGTTTACTCACAATCACATTATGTATTGCGTTGTCTTGTTTTATTTCAGCAGATGTATCAGGACAAGGCGTAGGTATTAATCTCACCAACGCGGACCCCGATTCCTCAGCGGGATTGGATATTGATTTTACAGACAGGGGATTGTTGATGCCAAGAATGACTGCAGTGCAGCGTGATGGAATTTCTGGCCCGGCTAATGGCCTGCTGGTTTTTGTTACTACTGATACTAGCTTCTACTACAACGAGGGAACACCTGCAGTCCCAAATTGGGTTCCTTTACTTTCCAGCTCTTCCGCAGGAGGCTGGCTACTCACAGGTAACTCAGGAACTACAACGGGCACCGACTTCGTAGGCACCTCGGATGCCCAGGACCTTGACATACGTACCAATGATACTATTCACTTACGATTAACCCAGAAAGGACAATTAGAGTTTTTGAACACGGGTAATTCTGTCTTTATAGGTGAACTTGCAGGAGAAAACGATGATTTGACGGCTAACAATAACGTGTTTATTGGGAAGGATGCCGCAAGAACCTTAACTACTGGTCGGGAAACTATTGCAATTGGAACGGATGCCTGGGAGAACTCCAATGGTAGTTATGGAATAGCGATTGGGGTACGAGCGGGCCAGAACAGTACGTCTAGCTCAGCCGTACTTATCGGTTATGACGCGGGTAGGTCAAATAGTTCTACAAGTAATGTTATGGTTGGTTACGAAGCTGGAGAGTTCAACACTGGAAATGCAACTACTATCGTCGGTTATAATGCAGGGGTGAACCTGACTGGTAATTCTAACACCATTATCGGAGCAGTTGCTGGTAGGGGAACAGGAACTGCGGCAAATAACACCTTCGTTGGTCATCAATCTGGTGCGGCTACCACTTCAGGGAATTCAAATACGTTTATTGGCAAGCAGGCGGGCATGGACAACACAACAGGATATCAAAACGCTGCTCTTGGAGCCGAAGCTTTAGCTGACAACACAACCGGATTTAGCAACACTGGTGTTGGTTATCGGAGCCTCTTTACCAATTTAACGGGGAACAACAACACCGGTTTGGGAATGGGAGCTCTATTTTCCAACACTACAGGTAACTCCAACACGGCATCAGGTAACCTTGCTTTATTTTCGAACTCCAGCGGATTTTACAATGTTGCAATAGGTTACCAGGCAGTATATAATAATACCACTGCTGCCTATAATACCGGTATCGGTTATCAAGCTTTAGAGTCGAATCTCACAGGTTCTGGAAATACCTCTTTGGGATATAGATCCTTGAAATCAAATACATCTACAAACAATATTGCCATTGGGTATAGTTCAGGAGATAACATCACAACGGGCTCAACTAACATCATTATTGGGTATGATATTGACGCTCCTATTGCGACTGACAGCAACCAAATGAGCATCGGCAACCTAATATTTGCCACAGGTGTTGATGGAATTGGTACAACGATTTCTTCTGGTAACGTCGGGATTGGCGTAAGTGCACCTGGTGAAAAACTGGATGTCGCGGGCCACATTTGGCAAACGAGTACTGGTAGCTCTGTCTTTGTGGGCGAGCAAGCGGGAGCTGTTGATGATCTCACCAACAATGGGAATGTTTTTCTAGGTTTTTATTCTGGTTTTACAAACACCAACGGCGATGCTAACGTTGCTGTTGGGTATCAAGCCTTATACTCCAATAACTTAGGGATTGGCAATATAGCACTTGGTTCCAGAGCCCTTTCGAATATTACCAGTTCTAGCAATATAGGAATAGGGGTTCTTGCGCTTGGAGGCACTTCTACGGGAGGAAACAATATTGCTATCGGCCATAACGCAGGAAATAATATCTCCACAGGTTCCAACAACCTCATCATTGGTTATAGTATTGATGCCCCGATTGCAACAAGCAGCAACCAAATGAGTATTGGTAATTTAATATTTGCTACCGGTGTTGATGGAACAGGAACAACACTTTCCACAGGTAATGTAGGAATTGGCACCACTGCCCCTGGTGCAAAACTACACGTATCTTCAACAGGAGACCCTGCCCTTTTTGAGCGTACCGGATCAATACACGATAACCGCTTGAGAATAACCATGACGAATCAAGCTCTTTCAGGAGTGCCCAATATTACAGCGAATCAGACAATCAATTTCGTAGCAAGCGGGGCTCCTGGTCATACAGGTGATATGGCATTTTCCGCTAATGCAGATAATACCAACACCGGGGACGTACAAATGATAATAACCAATGCAGGCAATGTTGGAATTTCAACTACTGGCCCTACCAGTACATTAGATATCAACGGCTCCATGTCGCAAAGCGTAACCAGTGTTAGTGCAACATACACTGCCCTGGCAACGGACCATAACATATTGGCAAGTGCGGGTTCGGCATTTACCATTACTCTTCCAGCTGCATCTGGAGTAGCTGGGCGCATTTACCATATTAAGAAAATTGATGCAGCCGCAAATGATGTAACTATAGACGCCAATGGCACCGAAACCATTGACGGAGCGCTAACAATAGCCCTTTCTTCTCAATACGACAACGTAAAAATAATTTGCGATGGTAGTAACTGGCATGTGCTGGGCGCAAATCCTGTGACAGCAGGAGGAGGTGGCGGAGATGGCAACTGCTATACCTGTAGAGGATTTTAAAAGCGATAATCAAGATTTAATAAAACTTAAAATAATGCGAGTCAGGATACTTATCAAAAGAGTTGGAATTACCCTGGGAAGTTGGGCGTTAACCGCTTTT
>DTRK01000078.1 GCA_012965955.1 Flavobacteriales bacterium | reverse complement strand
TACTGAGGAAGGGTATGGCGATCAGGATGGAACCATGGTACAGAAGGTGCCAAGAGATGCTTTCAAGGGCATGGATGACCTGGCAGTGGGGATAAAGGTGCAGGCAGAAACAGACCACGGAATACAGATCGCGACTGTTACAGATATTCAAGAGTCGCAGGTAACCATAGACCTTAACCATCCACTTGCCGGGGTGACCTTGCACTTTGATGTAGAGATCACTGATATCCGTGATGCTACCGATGAGGAGATCAGCCATGGCCACGTTCATGGGCCCGGGGGGCACCATCATTAAGCTGATCGACAGCTAACTAGTCCTCTGAGAAAGCGATAGTGTGGATACACAGATAGACATACCCTGAAATTCTGTACTTTAGCTCATAATCTTACCAAGAACTTTATGGACAGAACACCAAGAGGAGAACTTACCATAAGAGTGCAGGCGATGCCTAAGGATACCAATCCGTCAGGTGACGTGTTCGGTGGATGGATCCTGAGTCAGATGGACATAGCTGGCGGGGTATTCTGCAAGCAGATAGCAATGGGAAGGGTGGTAACGATTGCGATTGATTCAACACAGTTCAGGCTCCCGGTGTTCATTGCCGATACACTGTGTTGCTATGTCAATTTTGTTAAGCAGGGCCGCACATCTATTACTGTTCACATCGAGGCCTGGGTAAACCGGGAGTTTGATAAGGAGGAAATTATACTGGTCACGGAAGGAGAATTCACCTTTGTAAAGGTGGACGAGGATAGGAACCCTACCCCGATAGAAGATTAACGCTGCAATTTCACTCTAAATTTACCTGAGAGGCATGGCATAGGTTCACGGTGCTTTGTTTCCCATGGCATTTGCCTCATATCAATATTGATATTGCTCGATAAGAGAATCAATGAGGGCGAACATGAACCCGAAGTCACGTTTTCGAAATGTCCCTATCTTTACTCTATGAGAATCCTGTTCGTCGCAGTTTTTATTTTTAGCAGTACCTGGCACTCCTTTGCTCAGGCACCTCCCGATTTTACACTTTACGATCAGGATAGCATACCCTGGAACCTATATGAAGAGCTGGGAAAGGGCAATACCGTCCTGTTGGATTTCTTCTTCGCATCCTGTGTCCCATGCCAGACATATACGCCCGAGATTGAGATGATCTTTCAGGATTATGGATCTGGTGCAGGGAATCTTGTAGTGTTGGGTATCAGCGATAGGGATAACAACGCTGCGCTCGCCTCATTTGATAGCACCTATGGTGTTTCCTATCCAACGGGTGGAACTCAGGGAAACGGCAATACAATCACAAATTTATATGCGCTGTGGTTTCCATTCTTCTCCTGGCCGAACTACGCTGTTGTCTGTACAGATACAAGCATCTTCTGGGGTGTTAACCCCTCAATAGGAATGGCTGAGCTTCGCAATAAGATTGATACCTGTGATATAGTTACTTCGATTGATAAGTATGCATTAAAGAACAAGGCACCGCTTATATATCCCAACCCGTCCTATGGTTTTGTGAATTTGGATTTATCCACGATAGAAAATGAGACCACTTCACTCGCCCTTTACAATATTCATGGTGTATTGCTCAAGAAAATCCAGGTACAGGAAGGCAGAATTCGTTGGGATGTGCGTGAATTTCAATCTGGGTATTACTTGATAGAGATGTCTTATGGTGCCGATGTTATCAGCAGGGAAAGACTAATGCTCATTCATTAATTGGCAATAGCTTAACTTTGAATAAGCGTTCGGCGGAGAAGAGTCGATTCAAAATAAAATGTCATGAAGAAACTACTCAGCATCATTTGCATCTTGTTCTGCGGCGTTGCTGTTGCACAGACCCAAAACTGGTCTGCTCAATTCGACGTCTCTGGAACGGGGTACAACAACGTCCGTCCCAGGATCGCCCTGATGACAGACAATACACCTATTGTCTTATGGGGTGATGATGTAAACAATGCAGTGTACACTGCCACATGGAACGGGAGCGGATTCAATACACCTGTGAGGGTACACTCGATGAATTCGGATGCATTTACTTCCTATTGGGCTGGACCGGAGATCGCTGCTTCGGGTGATACAGTATTTATTGGCTTGAAGATTATTCCAGAAGATCAACATGGGGTGTACTCAGTGCGATCAATTGACGCTGGACAGACTTATGATGACACGGTCAGGGTCGATCTTACTGTGGATAGCCTGACGCGCTTTCCGACGGTGGCCATCGCAGCAGGCGGGAAACCTGTATTTGCGTACATGAAATTTGATATTAACTGGATGGATCCTCAGTATCATGTTGCCAATTCTTCCGACGGTGGATTGACCTTCAATGCCAATGTGGCGGGTACGGCACTTGCGCCGGAGGAGGTATGTGATTGCTGTCCTGCGAACGTACAAATTCAAGGTCAGCGGCAGGTACTTACTTTCAGAAACAATATGGCCAACCTGCGTGAGACATGGGCGGCGGTATCGGAAGATGGGGGCGCCACCTTTGCTGCAGCAGGCAAGATCGATACGTCAGAATGGATCATATTCGCTTGTCCATCCACTGGCCCTGATGCTGTACTTATGGACGATCAGCTCACCACAGTGTATATGAGCGCAGGAAGCGGTAAGTCCAAGGTGTATATTTCGGAAACTGATCTGTCGAATAATTTTACTGTTGACTTTCAATCTAAACTTCAAACTGCCGATCCGGTTACAGCACAAGCTAATTACATACGTGTAGCTGGCGGAGACGATGTTATTGCCGCAGTGTGGCAGCATACAGAATTTGGGAATGCCAATGTCTATTTCACCACCTCCAACTCTGGTTCAGCAGCAATGGTCGACAATATCGACACGGCGAATATATCTACGGATGGACTTCAGCAGAGCCCTGATATTGCCTATGCAGACGGAACATTTCATATCGTGTGGAAAGACAATGACTCTGGTGTAGTTATGTATCGGTCTGTTACCGTTCCATACACCGCCTCTGTTGGGATAGGAGAGGGGCACCAACACGCTCTTGACGCTGTTCTAAGTCCGAATCCGTTCAGCGCCTCAACAACACTGAAGTTCGACAATCCCAACAACGGGCTGTTTAGTCTGAGGATTTATGATATTGCAGGGAAATTGCACAGAGAGATATGGACAAGTTCGGATTCAGAAGTGATATCAGCAGAGACGCTGAAACCTGGAACCTACTTTTACGTTCTAACAGGCGCGAACAAAGAGGATAGAGGCAAGTTATTGATTCACTAAACCGCTCTCTTCGATTTGTGTCAAAAAGAACACTAAACTTACCTCCTGTGAAAGAGCTATCCACCACTATATTATTCATAGGTCAGGGAACATTCAGTTTCAACTCCGCAATAGCACAGTAAAAAAATCATAACCCTTCCAGGAACAACACCTTCAAGATAGAGGCAGGCAAAACTTGCAAGAAGTCTTGCTGTAAGCAGGCCAGGAAATGCAGTGCCTCAAACTGCGAAGAGAAGTGCTGCATTAAGAAATGCTCCCAAGGGAAAGGCTAAGGCAGGGAAATAGAGGTTCAAAAAAATCGAAGTCTCGTCACGTGAGCGACTTTGTTATTTTAAACTCTCTCTTAACCTTGAAGCAAACCTACTCCCCTCTAATCTCAAAAGGCAGCTCAACCAAGGAACTCATCTCTTCAGCTTTGTCGGCCATGAGCGTGTCGCCAACAGCATGTCTCCAGATGACTTGAACTTTATTGCCAGCTTTATGCATAACCTCTAAAGCAGAGAGGATCTTTAACAACGGCATTGTAGATGCGGAATTGAAGTAGGAGATATTGAAGGTCGTTATGGTACTATCTGCCGGACTGTTCCTATATTCATCCAACCAACTTAATAAGGGTGAATAAAACTCCAGCGCATCCTCAGGATATGAATTTCCGCTCAAGCTAAGTTCACCTCCTACTTGCAGATGAACCGTTGGAGTCTCCTCAGTTCCCTCGATTAACAAATCTTCCATGTGCCAAACAATTTAAACCAAAAATAGAAAAAGCTGAGGGAATTTATCTAATTACCATCTATAGCTGCCTACGGCAGCAAAGTCAAAAATACCAAAACCAACGGCAAAAGCTAAATTAATCTTCCGAACTTCTTCAACGTAGTTCATTGAAACAAGCAACCTACTATACAATTACCTCCTGCCCACTTCAACTATATGTCCACAAGTCCCCAGGAGGTAAACCGGGGTTAAGGTTGTCCGTAGAAATAGTCAGGTAATTGAGGTTCTGGAATTTAGAGGTAGCTACTTTTTCACCTCATAAGACACGGAGAACTTACCGTTATCGAATCGTTCTCCATGGAATGTGCCATCAAAACGGTATAAGGTAGAAGAAGAACTCCGTTGGATGAGTTCAGCACGTGTTATTCGTCCTTCAATTTTCTCTGCCTCTATGGAACGCCCGGTTTTATCAGACACTTCTCCGATCGTGAGCGTCATTAGCTTTCCAGCCATCATAATGTATGCGTACGAGTCTTTCTTTAGCATATCCACCTCTTTCATGGAAAGTGTATAGGCAATATTGAGGTTCTCATCTCTAAAGATCTGGTCAGGGTTCAACTCAGATTCAGCAAATATCACTTCTTTTTCCCCGTCCATACAGGAAATGTAGTAGCGCCCGGTTTTCTCCACTTCTTTGGGCGCTGCCACATACCACTTCCCTTCTTTTCTAATAAGGTAAAAGGCCTGGCTGATACCAGATTCATATTTTGCGCGTATCATTGCTTCCTCCTCCAATTCCAAAACATCTAATACCTTTTGAAAACCTTTGGCATTCTCGTCCATCAACAGATGCACGGCGACTTCCTTTCCTAAGCCTTCGGACTTTCCCAGTTCGGACGCAGATAGGGCGATCCTTACGGTGGCGTTCTCCGTTTGCAGCTTAGTAGCTTCGGCGTATGATTTATTGGCAATATGTTCGAGGTATTGCTCCAAAATTGCTTGAGGCCCCTGTGCCAATAGGGTTAGCTGACTTAAGGCCAACACCATGATAATATAAACTCTGTCCCTCATAATCGATTTGGATTGATTTGCTTGCACCTCAGTCCAGTGCGTTCTTCTGTGCCTATTGCCGTGATCCTGTTGTCATGATGAGCTTATTACGTCCTTGTTGATTGTCAAAAAGATGCCCTAAGATTCAGCGCCCGTTCTATACTCTTTTGGAGTCTGATTTTGTTTGCTCTTAAAGAATTTACCAAAGTGAGAAGGATCATCAAAATTTAAGAAGAACGAAATTTCCTTTATGCTGTGGTCTGAATATCTTAGCAATCGTTTAGCTTCCAGGATAATTCTATCGTGTATTAGCTCTAAAGCCGTTTTACCAACCGCTTTCTTGGTGATCGCGCTCAACTGCTTTACGCTCACGTGCACCTGATTCGCATAATAACTTACCTGGTGATTTTTATCGAACTCATTCTCCAACAAACGTTTAAAATCCTGTAAAGCTTTGTTGTATATCCCTATATCTCCTACTTGCTTGTCAAATAGTCGTTTACAGTTAATGATCAATAAATTTAGATACGATTGAATAACGTCTCTCTGGTACTCTTGTTCGTTAGCGTATTCTCCCTTCATGCTCAATATTAAACTTAATATCTCATCATAATCAGATCCTGTAAGATTGATAACTGGCTCAGGAAAATTATTGTTCAAAAACGGAATATCGAATAAGCTGTTTTGGTTAATACTGTTTGAATAAAAGAAATCTCTACTGAACAATATAAGGTGTCCTCTGGAATCCAGCTCTCTATTCACTTTATGTACCTGACCTGGAGAAACAAAGTGAATGCTTCGATCCTCAATAGCAATAAGGTTAAAATCTATTTCGTGCGTCCCTCCACCCTTTTCAAACAGAAATATTTCGTAGTAATTGTGACGGTGAGGAACCGATGTATCGTACCCTGTTCTAGATTCAAGAGAGATTAACTTAAAAGCTCCACTAGTATCGTTATCAACCGAAAAGTTATGAAGCGGTATGACGTTCTTGATGTCCATCCAACTCAAAAATACTAAAACTTGTGTTTTAAATCGGTGAAAAATCTACCATAAAACGTCAGAAATATCTTATCGCTATTCTGATTATCATGGCTAATTTTAGCTTATAAATTAAACGCAAAAATTATGAAAACGACTTCACATATATTAGTAGCTCTTCTATTATTGACAGTATTCCGCGGTACAGCTTTCTCTCAATGGTCTGAGATGAACACCACACCAAATAACTCTGTTGAAAAATTTGACTTTATAACAGATGACATCGGTTACGCATTGATGACGAATCCACCATTTTTCAGTAAGACCACCGATGGTGGTGCATCCTGGGATTCTATTCCGGCTCCGGTTGCAGGCGTGGACTTTATGGATGTGAGCTTTCCAAAAGACAGTGTGGGTTTTGCTGTGTACAGGGATATGAACAACCTGGCAACGCCTAGTATTATCTATAGAACTATCGATAATGGTTCTTCATGGCAAAACATTACGCCTGATTCAACTATTGTCGGTTACGGGAATTCTTTTATGCAGTTTATTGATGAGAATATTGGTTTTTGGTCTGTTGGAAATATCTTGTACCGCACAATTGATGGTGGTATTAGCTGGGATACCACTAGCATTGGCCCCGCTAATATGTATTTTAATACCCAATCAATGGATTTTTACGATGCCAACAACGGCATCATTGGAATTCACGATGGCTCATTTGCGTACCTGGGAAGTATGTTTGTAACTACTGATGGTGGAGTAACTTTTACACAAACAGATTTAACGACCTGGTACTCCGTAGTAGGAGCGGTAGACCAGGTTTCTCCTTCAACTTCATTCGCAGCAAGTTCGGGTTGGGGATCAGGTAATTTTATGAAACTATATCGATCTACCAACGGTGGTGTATCATGGGATACCCTAGATTTATCCGTTCAAATTCCACATACTGGACTGGTATTATTTGACTTTATTGATGAACTTAATGGAGTTGTAGTTGTTGACGGTTTGTTTGGAGGTGTGCATATTTACAAGACTGTAGATGGAGGGCTTTCATGGAGTTTTAATGATTCTATAGGTGTGGCTTATGCCTTGGACATTGAGCTAACTTCTAATTCTGGGTATTACACCGGATTTACCAATCAATTTTTTAAATGGAATGGTAGCTTTACCAGTATCTCCACTCCGGTTGAAAGGAATGTAAATCAATTGACCCTCTACCCTAACCCCGTTGCATCTGGTTCAATGTTAAACTGGAATTCGAAAATAGATTATGCCTATGTCATAATCACCGATTTATCTGGTAAAGAAGTATTTAGAGAAAGTATTCTAAATAATAGATTTGCAATTCCTGTGTTAAGTTCAGGAATTTATATTGTTGAACTGGGTAATAATGCCATGCAGCAAAGAGCTCCTTTGGTTATAGAGTAAAAAGAAATTACCAAGGTTTATTCAATTTCTCCATTTTCTTATCTTGCTGCTGACTATCTCATCCTTGTAGCCGTCTGCTTGCTTGGTAGGGTAGTTCAAATAAAAAGTACGTTGTTCCAGGTTAGAGATCTCTGTGTTTTGCACAAATCATTACCTCCTCAACTTCCAAAACATCTAATACCTTTTGAAAACCCATGCCATCCTCGTCTAACATTCCACAATTCCATGTTGGCAAGTTTTTATATACAGCGTTACGATGGTAATATCGTAGACTATTTTTGACTTATAAATCAGATGAAGCGACGTATCCATACATTATTGCTGACGCTGACAATACCCTTATGGGGATGGGCCCAGACCTTTAACTATCTGCCTACCTCTACAACTGGGCAGATAGTGGAGCACAGCTTTTATTCTCTATCCTATGCTGAAGAGCATGAGCAGGCAGAGTGGGTAGCGTACGAGCTTACCAGGAAAGCCACGGGAGGTACAAAGGGACGATCCAACGACTTTCGCATTGATCCTCAGGTAACGACTGGCTCAGCAGAGCTGCCAGATTATAAAGGTTCTGGATATGATCGTGGCCATTTGGCTCCTGCCGGAGATATGAAATTCAGTGCAAAAGCCATGTCTGAAAGTTTTTTTATGAGCAATATGAGTCCACAAGTACCAGGCTTTAATCGCGGTATTTGGAAGAGTTTGGAAGAGCAGGTACGGCAATGGGCAGTGCGGAACGAGCATTTGTATGTGGTAACCGGCCCAATACTCAAGGAGGAGCCACTTGATAATATCGGGGGCAATAAAGTTACTGTACCACCTAGATACTACAAGATAATATTGGATTATACCGCTCCGGAAGTCAAGGCGATAGCATTTGTTTTGCCCAATGAAAGAGGGGCCCGGAAGCTCAGTACTTATAATGTGACGATTGATTATGTAGAAAGCGTAACGGGGATAGATTTTTTCCCCGAACTTCCTGATGATCTGGAGGTATTGCTGGAATCCCGCAATGATCTCAGCAGGTGGCAGTTCAAGCCGTTGAATTTCTCCAATAATCATAAAGCGGCTACTTCTGAACAATGTCGTGGAAGGGCTGCTGCTACAGGAGAACGCTGCCACAACCGCACAAAGAACCAGAATGGATATTGCCATGCTCATCAGAGTCAGGTTCCCAGATCAGTCAAGCAGGGCAAGAACGCTACAGCCATGCGCTGCAGCGCCACTACACTATCCGGCACCCGCTGCAAACGTCAGACGAAAAACGCTTCTGGCAGGTGCTGGCAGCATCCATAATGTGCTTCTTGTGGAGATATTCACGTCCCAGGGTTGTGACGTGAAGACGTATTTGATGCTCTGTTGTTAGCGATGTAAATAGTATCTTCGATACTTTAATTTTTTCAAAATCAAGGTATGCGAACCGCTCGAGTGATAACCATCCTGGCTATTACAATTATTGCTATTTCGCCAACTGTGCAAAGCGATAGCGAACAGATAATACTCGCGTCGCATTGCCCTCCCGGTTTTGAACTTACCGACGATAATGCCTGCAAGTGCAGAAATATGTACCAGCAGTACGAATCCTTGCGGGGCAGTGGAGTGGGCGGGTTGAAAACAGGACTTCCTGCAATACGTGATGGGTTCAGTCCCCAACAAATTGACCTAGGTCGTTACTTGTTTTTTGACCCGGTCTTATCTGTTGACGGATCCCTGGCTTGCAGTAGCTGCCACGATCCCAATTATGGCTTTAGCGATGGCAAAGGCAGGGCAGTTGGAATGGATGGGGCAATAGTGCAAAGAGGTGCACCGAGCCTTTGGAACGTAGCATTTTTACAGTCGTTGTTTTGGGACGCCAGAGCTTCTACGCTTGAGGAGCAGATGCAAGGACCGCTTTATTCGGCGGAGGAGATGGGTAACACTCCGGCGAAACTGGCTGCTACATTGAATAATATTCCAGCGTATCGTCGCTTGTTTGCTGACGCATTCCCGTCAGCGCAAAAAGATATTCGCGTACAAGATGTACACACAGCCATCACGGCATTTGAGTCGTCACTGGTTTCACTCAATAGCCGCTACGACCACTATGCACATGGATATCATGAGGCGCTCAACGAAAATGAGATTGAGGGGTTGAACATCTTCCGCTCCTTTGTTGCACGCTGTGCAGAGTGTCATACGCCGCCGTTGTTTACCAATCAGCAAGTGGCGGTGCTGGGTACACCCGAGCCAGATGGTCTCCCACTGGACCAAGGCGCACAAAAGACATATGCAGATCCTAAGTTTCGTGCGGGATTTAAGGTGCCTAGCCTCAGGAATGTGGCCCGTACCGCTCCTTATATGCATTCTGGCACCTTTGAAACGCTGAAGGAAACAGTAGCCTTTTACACCAAGGGCAGGGGCCATGCTGTACCTGAAGGTGAGGATTTGAAATTGCACTGGCACATCTGGGAACCTGATCTCAGCGATCGAGAGTTGGATCGCCTGGTAGATTTCCTGGAGACGCTAACGGATGAGGGGTTTATGCCCCAGATCCCACAAAGATTGCCTTCTGGATTAAAGCCAGGATTGGTAAGAAATGAAAATAAATAGAACACACTACCCATGAAATGGAAAATGCTGATGATATGGCTGGTCTTGTTGGCTGTCGGAATACTAGCTGGAAAGTTTCTTTTTAAGAGCAAACCGACATCCACTGCACTCACTCCAGTTAAGTTGTACGAAGCTCAAGGTGGTTACACCCCTGGCCTGGCAGGAGCGGATACTGCACTGGCAGGATTTAAAGGTGAGATCATAGAGGTCCGCAATGGGGATAAGATTCAGGATGCCGTGAAAAAAGCGAACCCTGGAGACTTAATCAGGGTTTATCCTGGTAGCTACAGGGAAACCGTGTACATCGACAAGGATGACATTAGCTTTCAGGGAATCATCATTGAGGGGGAATGGCCCACATTGGATGGGGGGAAAGAGTTGAACGACGGGTTTCTCTACTCTGGTAATGGCATCATAATAGAGAATTTTAAGATCATCAATTACAAGGGCAATGGAATAATGGGCCAGGCGGGAAATAACTTCGTCATTCGCAATAACTGGGTGGTAGATGCCGGGGTGTATGGGATATTCCCTGAGTTTGGAAAGAACGGTCTGGTAGAACACAATGTGCTGTCGGGAATTGAAGATGCTGCAATTTACGTGGGCATGTGTGACAACATTGATGTGTTACACAATGAGACCTATGAAAGCGTTGCGGGAATTGAGATTGAAAATTCCAGACACTGCCTGGTGGAGAACAATTATACCCACAACAACACGGGAGGGCTTCTGGTCTTTATCACTCCTGGGCTGCCGATCAAAACTTGCTTTGATATTATTGTTCGAAACAACTTTGTGGTGGATAACAACCTCGAGAATTTCGCTGCACCCGGATCTATTGTATCAGGAATTCCACAGGGAACCGGAATATTGATAATGGCTGCAGACGATGTGACTTTGGAAGGAAATATCATTACAGGAAATAATAATGCAGGCATCACGATCACAGATCTGACCCTGGTTGCCAATGTGGCCACAGATCCGGAATCGGAGCCTAATCCCGACCGATTGGTAATCCTCGATAACTTTATGAGCAACAACGGTAATGATCCCGGGGGGCAGTTGAAAGCATTGATGGCTACGCAAATGGAATCCAAAGGACCAGATATCATCCACTTTGGAGGAGGTAGTGGCGGTTGTATCCTGGACAAAAACAAGTACCGCACCTTTGGTCTGGAAGATTACGGCCAATGTCAGGTGCGGACATCCATTGCCGTGAAGTCTTATATGCTGGCCGAACCGGTGCCTCCTAGAGATATATCAGCCGAGGAGAAGGGGAAACTCACCTTTTATGGAGTATGTTCAGGTTGCCATGCATATGGTATCAGGATGATTGGCCCTCCAACCAGAGACCTCCAGGCGATATACAACAACAATCCCCAGGGCATTGTGGATTATATTACCAACCCGATCCGCAGGCGGGAGAACTATCCTGAGATGCCACCTCAGAACTACCTGTCAGAGGAGACGAGGATGGCGGTAGCGGAGTATATGCTGACGGTTGAAAAGTAAGCCCCTGTTCCACTGTACAGGGGCGCTGCTGTGCTCAAGGGACAAGTTTGATCGCGGAGCGAGTAACCAGGGTGGTTATTGAGGCATATATTTCAACATTGAATCCACACTATCCGTGTAACTCCCTGTAGGATACTTAGTCTTGAGTTCCTTGGCCACCGCCCTGGCCTTATCGAAATACCCCAGGTTACTGTAAGCTGTTAATAGCATGAACAATTGTTGGCTCCCCTGATCTTCATCAAGCTCTAACTTGTCTAACATCGCCCTTCTCGTGTAAGCTTCATCCACGAATTGATGGCTGTAACGGTATATCTCCGCCCTGGAGCGGTAGATGGCCAGGGGCAGCACATTTTGATCTGCCGAAGCAATGGATTTCTTCGCCTCGCTGAGCGTGGAACGCAAATCCCGATAGGACTTAGTGTGTTTTTTAGGGTCTGGATCATTGAGTTCCTTGACCACCTTATAGGCCTCAAGCTGCTTTTTTGCATCGTCAAGCCTGCGGAGATGGGCGAGAGCTACGACCTGCATTTCCCAAGCCGTTCGGAGGTAATTAGCATTCTTTTCATCAAATGGTAACTTGATAAACTTCGTGCTGATGTCCAGCAACAGCTGCCAATCCAGGCCCTTCGACAAATTGCGAAAGTGCTTTACCATTCGCAGCAGTTCTTCAGGCTGGGCACTCTTCATTGAGGAGCGTGCTTCCTCAACGGTTGCGTTGGTTTTCTGGATCTCCGCCAAATCGCGATCTATCGATTCTTCAATCTGATAGCCTTTTTCCTCCATGCTCGTCTCGCTGTAAATTGCAATGGCCTTTTCACTGATCTTCCGCATCAAATCTTCATCCAGAAAATGCATTGCCACACCCTTGAACTCAAGTAGTTCATCTGCTTCTTCACCCCCTGCATTTATATATGCAATCAGCAATTTGTCGCCGAAGTTGAAGATGCGTTTGATGAAGATTGCCTTGTAATTTTCGTACATTTCCCTACTCATATAATCAAGTCGCCAGCGTGAATTCATCCAGTCAAATTTATTGACATATGTTTCAAATTCGGCATATTGCAGGCGCTCATTGATTACCGCTTTGCCTTTCTCCCGAGCTTCAAGTTCCGCAATGGACTGATCCATATTGGCCTTGACTCCCGCGAAGTACATGCTAATAGGATACCGCTTGATAAAGGCTTCGCCAGCGAGGAGGGTGTTGTTGTAGTCCTTCAACATGTAAAAAGAAAAGGCATCGTAAAAGTATCGCATCTCACCAAATGTAATTGGCGACGCTTCTCCATATATTCTGAAATCGTCAGACAGGCTCTTCTGTGCCAGCTGTTTGTTGATAGCGATGATCTTGCTATATGCTTGAGCTGTCATCATGGACGTCCATATCTGGTTTATCTGTTGTCCTACCTGGGCATTTTCAGTGTCCAGATTGGACAGTAGTTTTTTTGTCTCCTCCTGGATTAGGCGCTCCCGTTCAGCTTCAATATCTACCAGCCACTGTTTTATGGCTTCAAGCCTGTTCTTTGCAAAGGTAAATCCGGGATTATTTTTAACGGTACTGGCCAATATGGCACTCGCATCAGCGGATAGTCCTTTGTCGTAATAGTCGATGGCGGTAGAGTAGTCAACCACCGCATCCAGCGTGACATTCTTTGCTTTGGCTCCGGCACCTGCTTTGTAATCCATTTTAAGCTCCTTGACCAGTAGCTGAACAAGCTTTGCATGCAAGGCGAAAAAATCATCTTTGCTGCCAGACACGGACTCGGCGGTCAGGATATTTCCCGAAGCAACATCCACCAAACGCGCGTCGATGCGTAGCTGTTCATCCAGAACCAAAAAGGCTCCGGTGAGTATGGCTTCCGCGCCTAATCCTTTACCCAATTTTTGAGCTGTCTTCTGATCGAAATACTTGGAACTACCCAGCTCAATTTCTTGTAGCAGTTTCTCCAATTTTTCTCTTTCAACAATATTCACTTCCGGGATTTTAGAGAGATCGGTGATCAGCATATCTGCAATTCCCTTAGAGAGAGGGTTGAACCTGACATCTCCTGAAGTATTGTCGAAATAAGAAATGGCAATGGTCTTCTCCGCCCAGGCCGAATGTGGAGCGATAAGGCTCAGTGCCAGTAGGAGTTTGAGGCTGGATCTGACAATGTTGTGGTAAAGCACCCTCAAGTCTTACGGATAAAGATAAACTGTCCGCCTTCGTCTCCGGTGTTCTTAATGGGGCTGAAGTTCGGCGACTGTTCCGAGTTGTTGATCACAGGTATTTTTAAGCCCTCATATAGCTGAGAGGCATCCAGGTATTTCTTGTCATTGCTCTTCAATACTTTCAGCAAGTAGTAGGCAAATACGGAATGATTGTCTTTGCCTCCGTCCATTACAGGCTCTATGCCGCCTGAGGTAATCGCATGTCTGGAGCGCAGACTGTATGCCTTTTCATAGTACTTCTCAGTATCAGAAAACGGAACAGATACCGTAGAGCCACGGAAAATGTCACCACTAAAACAGGCGTCAGATACCAGGAGTGTGTGCCTGGATTTAATGCCACCTAAAAACGTTTGTATATCACTGTTGGAAATATATTCCGACACCGACTTAGTCCTCGAATCCTGAGGTACCCAATATCCTTTATTCATCGACTTTTTGAATTCTCCGTGGCCTGAATAATAGATGAATACATTGTCTTCCTCTTTTACATTGTTCACCAACCACTCTAGTTTTTTCATAATTGCAGATCGCGTTGCTTCAGAGTTATATAATGTTTGGAACTCGTCAAATCGATAATTGGCCTTCAACGTTTTTTCGATAGTAGTTGCGTCATTCACTGCGTTGTTTAGCTTGGTCCATTCTCCGCTATACTGATCAATGCCTATGATGAGTGCATAGTATTTCCCAATATCATTATTAGATAGGGATTTGGATACATTGAGTCCTTTCAGCGGGTCTCCAGTACCCCTCATTACCTTTGCTGGTTTGACTTCAGAGCTCGCAACAACGACAGGAGCTTCATTTAATTTAGCGATAGCATTATTGGCGGGCTCAAATTTTGGATGCTTTGTCAATACTGCTTCAAATTTGGCCCTGGCTTTATCTTTCTTGCCCAAATCCATGAGGTCCAAGCCCTCAGAGAATGTCAGTGCATCCTCATAACTTAATTGCTCGCCTTCCCGATTTAGTTTAAGGTATGCTTTCTCATCATCGGTAAGTTTTAATTCCAAATTCACAATGATCTTATCAACCAGGTCCTTCTCCAGAGTAAAGAAGTCGCTAACCAAGCCTTGTACACCGTCTGATTTCAATATTTTGCCGGTTTCAACATCTATAAAGCGTGCGTCTACACGCAGTGTACCCATCATTTCAAAGAACGATCCGGTGAGAATGGTCTCTGCTCCCAGCAGTTTACCCATCGAAACAGCAGTATTGTTGTCAAAGCTTTTTGAGTTGGACATTTCTTGCTCCTTCATAATCTCCTCCAATCTGGCACGCTCCACAATATCAAGACTCTTAACCTTGGATAAATCGGTAATGAGCATATCCGCCATTCCCTTGCGAAGCATTTGCAGTTTCTCGCTATCGCCTGAATTATCAAAGTAGAGAATTGCCAGGCGTAGCTTTTCATCTCCATCTCCCGTGGAGAAAGAGGGTAGGGCGATAACAAGGCAAATTAGCAGGCTCCACATTATTTTCATACCATGAATTTAGCCAATTACTAATGAAATCTGGCAAACAATTTGAGGATACTTTGCACTACCTTCGCGCTCCTTATGAAAAAGACATTGACCAGTCAGATATACTTACACTTATTGGTTCTGCTTCTGGCCTTTACAGGCGTGTTGGGCAAACTGATCAGCATAGGGGCTGAACCTTTGGTATGGTGGCGCATGCTGATTGCTCTTTTAGGATTGTCATTATATCTGTTGGTAAGGGGAATCAAATTCAAATTGCCTGGCAAGACAGCTGCCAAGATGTTGTTGAATGGAACCATCACGGCTGCACATTGGTTGGCCTTCTTCATGGCAATCAAGGTCTCCAACGTGTCCGTAGCGCTCATCTGTTTCTCGGCGACCACCTTCTTTATGGCCTTCCTGGAACCCATCTTTCTCAAGAGAAAGCTGATTCCATACGAGGTCCTGCTTGGCCTGTTGGTGATATGTGGTTTGTACTTTATCTTCAACGTGGAGGTAGAATACAAGCTGGGAATTGCCTTGGGGATTCTGGCAGCTTTCCTGGGTTGTCTGTTTTCTGTGATCAATGCGCGTTTCATCAAAAATTACGACGCTGTTGTGATCACTACTTATGAAATGTTGGGGGGAGTGGCGGCGCTCAGTGTCTATCTGTTTGTATCAGGTGAGCTGAATCTGGGTATGATGACGTTATCCACACCAGACTTGTCTTATCTCCTTATACTCGGGTTGGTGTGTACCTCTTTCGCATTTGTAATGATGGTTGAGCTGATGAAAGTGTTAACTCCTTTTTCGATTGCCATAAGCCTGAATCTGGAACCGATCTATGCGATTGTACTGGCCGTGGCAATTTTTGGTCAATCTGAGTACATGAAACCGGGCTTTTATTTAGGGAGTCTTGTCATCGTTACTTGCATCTTGCTCAATGGATATCTTAAGAATAAGTAGAACCCAAGTATCAAATAATGCAGGTGGTGATTAGCCTTATGAGATGATACAGTTGAACAAAATCACGGTTTATTTTGGAGGGCAATCCCTCTTCAATGATATCACCTTCATGGTCAATAAGGGGGAGCGCATTGGACTGGTCGGTAAGAATGGTGCCGGCAAGTCAACCCTTCTCAACGTGATGTCCGGTGACCTTGCACCAAATGCGGGAAGCATCAGCACCTCCAAGAACTACGAAATTTCTTATCTGACACAAGATCTCGACTTTACTGATGGGGAAACCGTAATTGACGAAGCACAAACTGCCTTCAAAAAGGTCAAAAAGCTCCAGTGGGATTTAAAAGAAGCCCAGAATGCACTGGCAACCCGTACAGATACCGAGAGTGATGCCTACATTGATCTGATCGCAATTATTGGGGAGATGGAGGAAGCCTTTATTGCCATGGATGGGTATAACCTGGAAGCTGAGTGCTCCCGGGTATTGCAAGGACTGGGATTTCTAGTAGAGGATTTTGATAAGCAAACCAACACCTTTTCCGGTGGTTGGAGAATGCGTATTGAGCTGGCGAAGATATTGCTTCAAAAACCCGCTTGCATACTTCTCGATGAGCCTACCAACCACCTGGATATCGAATCTATAATCTGGTTGGAAGCCTGGTTGCAGGACTATCCTGGATCCGTAATACTTGTGTCGCACGACAGGACCTTTCTCGATGCGGTGACCAACAGAACCATAGAAATTGTAAGTGGGCAAATTTACGACTACAAGGCAGCTTATTCCAAGTACGTACAGCTGAGAGAAGAGCGACTTTCCATTCAGTTACAGGCTAAGAAGAACCAGGATCAACACATCAAGCAAACCGAAAAACTCATTGAGAAATTCCGGTACAAGGCCAGTAAAGCGGCATTCGCCCAAACCCTAATTAAAAAGCTTGCCAAGCTGGATAGGGTAGAGATTGATGCTACTGACAATTCAACTATGAAGTTTCGCTTTCCTCCAGCTCCTCACTCAGGCAAGGTGACCATCGAAGCGAAAAACATTTATAAGAATTACGATAGCCTGGAAGTATTGAAAGATGTTTCACTTTCCGTGAATAAAGGGGATAAGGTCGCATTTGTTGGTAAAAATGGAGAGGGCAAGACAACGCTGGCCAGGATCATTGCGCGTGATTTAGACTATAAGGGAGACCTCAAGCTTGGCCACCTGGTGAACGTGGGATATTATGCCCAAAACCAATCTGATCTGCTAGATGATAAAATGACAGTCTTAGAAGCAGTGGATAAGTCAGCTACTGAGCAGACGTCTTCACAAGTCCGCGCTCTCTTGGGATCGTTTTTATTTTCAGGTGATACGGTAGAGAAGAAGATCTCCGTGCTTTCCGGAGGTGAGC
The DNA here is from genome assembly GCA_012965955.1 of Flavobacteriales bacterium. Classification (GTDB taxonomy): domain Bacteria; phylum Bacteroidota; class Bacteroidia; order NORP154; family NORP154. The sequence goes on along the minus strand of DTRK01000078.1, from coordinate 20,399 downwards.
GAGCAAGAGTGGCGTTGTGCAAACTTCTTTTGACGCCGGTTTCCCTGCTAATCATGGATGAGCCCACCAATCACCTCGATATGCGCTCAAAGGAGATTTTGAAACAGGCTTTGGTGCATTATGACGGAACTTTGATTATCGTGTCTCACGACAGAGCTTTTCTGCAGTCCCTCACGGATAAGGTCTATGAATTCAAGAACCAGCAGATCAAAGAATACATAGGAGATGTAACCGCGTTTTTAGAAGCAAGAAATGTCACGGACCTCAAGGCGCTGGAAATGGCCAGGCTAAAGGCAAAGCCAACAAAGGACAAAACCGAGTCGGCACACCAGATGGACTACAAGGCGAAGAAGGCATTGCGGAAGTCCCATCGAAAGTTAAAAAACAAGTGCGGCAGACTGGAAAAGGAGGTCGATGAATTGGAAAAAGAGCTGAAGCAATATGATGATGATCTGCTGGATCCCGTTAAGTTCAAGGAGCTGTCAGCAGAGCCTGGCTTCTTCAGTAACTATGATGCCAAACAAAAGAAACTTGCGGATTTGATGGAGGACTGGGAAGGGGCTGTTCAGGAGCTTGAGCGCCTTGAGGCGCAAAAGGTGACCAAAGAAGATTAGTAAAATCGCCATCTTTGTTGAGCGTATTCACTTGAATTATTATTTATGGCTAAGAGAAGAAGAAGGAAAAAGCGCGTCAGCACGATCGGTTGCCTGATCACTATTCTCTTGTTTGGGGCCATGGGTGTGGGTGTCTATTTCGTGAAAGACAGTACAACCGTGCGTCATTATGCGGACAAGGCTGAAAAATACCTGAGAGCATATTTCAAGAAGGGGGGGCGAACTACGATGAGCGCTTTCAAATTGACCGAATCAAATTATGGCAGCGGGGTTGAAAAGGCTGCTGAAAAATACGGGCTGCCTGCATCCTATCTAAAGGCGCTGATTGTGTTGGAGTGCTCCGGAAAGAAGCCTGTACAGCCCAGATATGAACGTCACGTTTTCAAAAAGCTCAAAAAAGTGAGAGATCAAAAAGGCAGAACATTTGAGATGATCACGCATGAGATGATCGCAGATGCACCTGATGATGCGCTCAAGAATTTAGCAAAATCCTGGGGGCCTTTCCAACTGATGGGCTATAAGTGCTTGCATCTGGAGGTGAAAGTGAAAGACTTAAGAGGAGACGATGCGCTGGACTGGGGAGCCAAGTGGATAAAGCTGGAATATGGGCATCTCCTGAGGAAGAAGCGCTACAAGGATGCCTTCCATTACCACAATACCGGTAACACCTACCCCAAAAATGGCATTCCGACAACCCATGACCCTAAATACGTGGACAACGGCTTGAAATACATGGCATATTTTGACTAGTTAACTAACTCGGGGCTCAGGCGTCAGTCACGTTATTTGAGCTGTCTGTCCAGAAATTGTATTAAATCTGACCAGTAAGGTTCACGAACTTCCCAAAAAAGCTCGTGTCCATCATCGTTAGAATCGATAATGCTATCGAAGTTGGCATCGAACTCAAGATACTGAACCAACCTTGAATTTTTGCTTGCTGCCACCATGGCGTTTTGCACATCCTGCGCAAGCTGCACATGATTGGCTTGATACAAGTCGTTCAAAGCCACCATTATCAGTAAAGAGTCGTTGAACATCGAAACGTCGGCAAGCGTATTGCTCAGTTCTATCCCCGCTGCTGCGGGAGCCATGCACACTGTTGCACACAACTCGTCTGAATGGATAATTCCAGCTTGTAAGGTCAATAGTCCCCCTCTGGAAAAACCAATCATTCCCATTCGTTGGATATCCACATCAGGGTGAGCTTTGAGATCGGCAAAGGCTTGTTCCACTTCTACGAGGTGACCCGCAATAGGGAACGTTTCTGCCCGTTTTTCTGATCTGGCAACATATCCTGCTTCGGCCAGTGCCCTTGCTGTTTCTCTTAAATTACCTCCAACATTCGGGCCCAGGCCACCGTGGTTGTATAATATTGCTGGGAACGGCCCTGTCCCCGTTGGTACAGCGATATAGGTGTACCCGGAACCATCGGGAATGGAGTCCAGCATTACCACCATGATTTCTGCTGGTTCATTACTCAAAGATGAAGGGCCGGGCACATTTTCGGGGTCTTTCCCGCAGCTAAAGAGTGTTAGCGCAATAAAAAAGAGATAACGGCTAACTTGTGGATACTTCATTGTTATTGTATTTGTCTCTTAAGACGTAAACTAATATATTAAGGTTTCATACGCCAGGTTATATTAACTCATAAGAGCATCTCAGGATCGTATGGTAGAAAACGGTAAAACACAAGGTGGCTTGGGTTGTTTTTAGATCCACATACGGCTGCGTTGTTCAGCTAAATTTCTATACTTTTAAGAAAGATTAAGACCAGCTTTATGGGGTTTCTCACAATCGCTATTTCTTTGTTGTTTGTACAGTACTGGTTCAGAGACCTTATCGGGGCCTGGAAGAAGGCAGGAGAGCTGGATACTTTCCTTGCATCAGAGAAATTTTATGAGACCTTGTGGTTTGCCATCCTCGTAATATTGCCGCTCTTATATGTGAATTTCTCAACATTTGGACGATCACTGGATACTGGTGGGGATGAGACACTATATGTAATAAGCGTGTTGCTGTCTTTTGCAATTTCCCTGATGTGGTACCAATACCTGACATGGCTGGATATCTTTGAGCACGAGCGCCTGATTTTTATCTTCTGGACTTTCCTGATGTCCTGTGCGACCATCTTCCTGGTGTATCCGATGACAGACGCTATTGAGCAATCACTGAATTTTGAACTGAACGGAAACTTCTGGAACGACTGGTGGTATTGTGTAATTGCCATTGGCCTGGTAGAAGAGATCGTTAAAATTATTCCATTCTTGATAATACTGAAAGTTACAGATCAGGTGGACGAACCATTTGATTATATCTTGTATGGTTCGGTTTCCGCCTTGGGATTCGCGTTTATAGAGAATATCCAGTACATCTACGGGAGTAACCTCACTGCTGTGTACGGAAGGGCCCTTTACGCATCTGTTGCTCATATGTTCTTCACCTCCATTATATGCTACGGTATGGCAATTGCGAAGCACCGGAACTATGCCTGGAAGAATTATGCCCTCCCGATCTTTCTCGCGCTTGCCGCTTTGGGTCATGGGTTTTATGATTTCTGGCTCATCAACCCAATTGCGCAGCAGTTTTACCTGATCACGACACTCTTTCTATTGTTCTGCATTCACCTGTGGGTAACAATGAAGAACAATCTTATAAACATATCATCTTTCTTTGACCGGACAGTCAGGTTGAACAGCTCCTCGTTCAAGTACAAGATCATATTGGGCCTGGTAGCAATCTTCAATGTGGCATATATCGCCTATTTCTTGCTCTACGGAAAGAGTGCCGCCAATCATTTTCTTATACAGTCATGGTTGTTCAATGTTTACATGGTCCTGTATCTGGCAGTCAGCTTCGAGAACTTCAAATTGATTCAAGGATATATCGCTCCCATACAAATGCCGAAAAACATAATGGCCTTTTTGATTCCCAAAATTGGGCAAAGTGAGAATTATACTGGTGAAACGATATATGTCACATGTGATCCCAGCGGGGATGCGGAACTTGAGTCATTTCAGCAATCTTTACCTGTATCAGGTGTACTGGTTCGGAGGATTGTTTTGAAAGGCGATACCTCCTGGTATGTGTTCATTCCCAATTCCCCTATTTACGCATTCGAGGTTATTGATAGAATGTTCCTGGTCAAGCTGAAAAAAAAGGGAACCATGCTCAATCGATCTGATTTTGTGGATCTCGAACTTGTTGGATTGAGCCAGGTGCAAGACTTTGCGGATGGTGTGGTCAGTGAAGAAGCCGCTGTTTCTTTACCCCAGGTGCGGGGAAGGATTATAGATCCGTAGTTCTATGAGAAGACGGAATAAGTTCATCTATGCGGCACTGCTGGTCTCTCTGATTGGCGGTTTGCTGTATGGAGACTTGATTGAGTATGGAATCCACCAGGGGATAGGACAGTTCCATATTCTTTACGATGCCGTTCCTATTAATGAGCTGTTAGATGATCCTGATTATCCGGAGGATCAAAAGGTGAAGTTGCGTCTCATTCAGGAGATACGGGAGTTCGCGATAGATTCACTGGGACTCAATAACTCGGAGAGTTACAAGAAATTATATGACCAGAAAGGGGAACCAGCGCTGTGGGTCCTCACAGCCGCCAAACCTTTTGAGTTGGAGCAATACGAATGGTATTTTCCGTTCCTGGGAGGACTCGGGTATAAAGGATTTTTTGTCAAGGAGAAAGCGCTTAGGGAAGAGGAGGAGCTAATAGCCCTGGACTTTGACACGGATCTCGGTGCCGTCAACGCCTGGTCCACCTTGGGTTTCTTCAATGACCCTATCCTATCCAATATGTTAAGGAAGTCGTCAGGGGGATTGGCTAGGCTGGTCATTCATGAGCTGACCCATGGAACCCTTTATGTGAAAGGGGAGGATGCATTCAATGAAAACCTGGCTACCTTCGTTGGTGACAATGGTGCAATAGTATTCATGAAGCACAAGTTTGGGGAGAATTCAATCGAGCTGGAGCGATATATAGGAGCCCTGAATGACATAGAGAAATACAGTGATCACATGACAAGGGGCACCGCCCTTCTTGAAGAACTTTATAGAGGCTTTGTGGGAGCGTCATACCCTGAGGGAAAAAAGAGGGCACTCAAGAATGAACTCATCAGGTCAATTCTGCAAAGTTCTGATACTATTTCCTTTCATGGGAGCGATAGTTATTCCTATCTCCTGGACCTGGATTATATACCCAACAACACTTATTTTATGAGTTTCAAACGCTATCGGGGAAAGCAGAACATGTTCCAGGAAGAATTTGATAGCAGTTTTGCTGGCGATTTTTCGAAATACCTCACCTACTTGAAAGAGTCGTTTGCAAAGTAGATGATTGAACAGCTCAGTAATCCATCCTGCTTCTATGCTCTTATGGAGTATATACGGTGATATTTCTCTTAATTATTACAAAACAATTTTAATAATTCTTCGCGCAGTGTTGGAATCTAAAGCTGGCCAACAGAATACGTTTAAAACAAATGCCAAATTTGAGATGAGCGAGGGCATCGACAACCAAGTGTATCAAATAGATTGCGTATATGGCATTCCTGAAGACGGAAGATCAAGTATTAAAATTAAGACCCGGGAAATGGAATAGTTATACCTTGATCCGGAAGACAGCAATTTCAGGTTTTTAGAGGATCTGCCAAATGACCGGATTGGGATATTTGCAGCATGACAGTTATAGTAATCTCAATTTCAAAAAGTTGGCGGCAGAGGTCGATCCAACCTATACTCTGTGATGAATGTGCAACCGTTATCCATTAGCTCCGAAAATGAACTGGGGAACGTGCTAAACCTGGCAAGGAATATCTGAATTGCGATACCTAGAGCAGAGTCGAAGTTTTGGCTCTAATGAATGGATTGGGATTGACAAACTTGAGAGATACCTCTAGGCCACCTTGTCCACCTGTAGAAGTTTTGAGGTCAGACATATTTACATCGTAAGAAATTCCCAAAACAAAATTGGCAATCTCAAGCGTAAATGCTGGGATGAATGCATCACCAAATCTCGCATAACCACCAATAGCCACACCTGCCTCCTGAGGTAATCCCTTGGTAATTCCGCCTTCTTTAATTCGATATCGAAACATAGAACCGACCAGGATTTCCTTTGTGGGACCTTGATTTGCGAATAAGAATGACGGAACCAAGCCTAAACGCGATCCTTTAAGTCCAATATACCCTTCCCCGTTGATACTGAATTTGGAATAGAGTCTGCTGTCATTGAGATCATAGAACTCTTGCGGCGGCCTGTTTAAGTGATACAGTGCAATACCAATGCGAGCCTTGATCTGGTCTTCTGCAAATCTATTTTTGGTGTTCTTGGTAAACATCCAGGACACTCCAGCAGTGAAATCTCCGTTTGACTGACTCCCGAATGAATTCGTTTCACCAAGATTGTTGGTTGAACTATAAGTGCCATTATCGAATTGATTATCCGTAGTAGCCTCCGTTAAGTCAATTGATCGCTGAGCAAAACCACCTTGTAAACCTGCTGACGCCGCATGGTGATCATTCAGCTTTATCATGCTCGCTGCGGTAAGCGATACATTGGTGTTTCTGAAATTAGTATATCCAGCTTCGTCTTGGGTTAAGAGCAGGCCTCCAGCCAGGGTCATATTATCCCACTTATCTTTAAACAAGACAAAATCATAAGAAAAGGCATACGTTTTATAAGGGGCTCCAAACGCTTTCCACTGGTCCTTATAATTCAAGATGATGCGGTGTGTACCTCCATATGTTCCAGCATAAGCTGGGTTGATAGCAAGAGGGGTAGAGCTATATTGCGAGAAATGGTAGTCTTGAGCTCGGCTTATGGTAAAAGGAAGAACTAAGAATATTATTACAACAATCGTCATAAGACGGTTTAGCGAACAACTTGTCAAATTCATCATCTAACTAATGTTATGTTTCCCTTCTGATCGATCGCTTCACCACTTATAAATGTCCCTGTTAGAACATATACAAACACAGCTGGGTTCATCGGCTGATCATTGAATGTACCATCCCAACCTATACCCGTGGGATATGTGTCTTCCAAGGCCCATGCCTGAGAGTATGCGCCCTCATATACCTTCTCGCCCCAGCGGTCATAGATTATCAGCAACAGATCGTCGATTCCATTTCCCCGCACATAAAGAACATCATTACTGTTATCTCCATTCGGGGTGAATAAGTTTGGTATAAAGACTTCCTCGGTTATATCCAAGTTCAGGGTCATCGATGCCGTATCAGAACAACCATTGGCGTCAGAGGCTACCAGGATTATTTGAAAATTTCCTCCGGTAGTGTATGTGTAATTTGGATTCTGGTCGGTTGATTCAGTATTGAAGAATATGCTGTCATAAGAGAAATCCCAAGCCCATGATACTGCTCCGATGCTAGTATCCGTGAACGCAACGTCCAAAGGAATGCTTCCAGTGGTTGGATTGGCCGTAAATCCGGCAACTACTCCTCCAGCGCTTATGCTTACCGTTGTTGTATCCGCTGCGCTCGTGCATCCAGCCATTGTCATTCCAATTACGGTGTAGACAGTATTTATAATCGGACTGACAGTTATAGATACAGCAGTATCACCCGTGCTCCATAGATATGAATCTGCTCCGTTAGCTGTTAGTGTCACATCCCCTCCAGGACAAATTGTATCAGCACTAGATGTGAGAACAACCGTTGGCTGGGGTGTGAAGGTCAGGGTTACTGAGTCAGTTGCACTTGCACATCCATTTGAGGTTTCGGTCACATAAAAGGTGGTATCAGTAAAGGCACCTGATGCAAAAGGTGAGCCGGTGAAAGCCGTGTCTGTTAGCCCACTGTTGGAGTACCATGTGATTATTCCACCTGATCCCGTTGCTGTAAGATCGGCAACTGCATCTCCCTGGCAATAGCTGGAATCTCCTCCAGTCGTCAGACCAATAGGTGCGTTGATGAAAGTGATAATTACCGTGTCTGGAATGCTCTCACATCCTCCCACTTCCTCGGTCACAAAGATCGTATCAGTAACAGTTATTCCTGATGAGAATGGGCTGCCTGTTCCAATTGAAGTCGTTAGCGCTGGATCAGAATACCAGGTGAAAATTCCGCCACCACCAGTAACGGTAAGATCAGCTATGACGTCTCCCTGGCAATAGGTGCTGTCAGCTCCTGCCACAGGTTGAGCTGGAGTTGCATTAATGGTAATGATTACCATATCTGCCAGACCTTCACAGCCGGCAATGGTCTCTGCTACGTAAAAGGTATCTGATACTATGGCGCCTGAAGAGAATGGTGATCCCGTGCCAATGGAGTCGGTGAGCAGTGCGTCCGAATACCAGATTAACGTTCCTCCTGATCCTGCAGCTGTCAAATCAGCAATTGGATCGCCCTGGCAATAACTTGCATCAGCAGAGGCGACTGGCGTTGGAGGTGCGCCAATATCGTTGATGGTGAATGTGCTTGAAGCTGTACATCCAAGTGAGTCTGTAATTACGAGCGTATAGGAATCCGCAGGCATGTTCACCAGTTTAGCAGAGTCTCCACCCACAACTGTACTGGAGCTATTGGTCCATTCATACGTGAACGGTCCAGTGCCATTGGCCACGATTACCGTAATTGACCCATCGCTGTTTCCGCAATTACTGGAATCAATGATTGTTGCTGAGGTATCAATTGTTGGGATAGCATTCACGGCCACGGTTACTATAGCTGAAGTGTCCTGGCAAAATGCATTTGAGATTGCAACCTGATAATCTCCAGCTCCAGCAACTGTGATGGTTTGGGTGGTTTGTCCAGTGCTGATACCGTTGAGAAACCACAAATAAGTTAAGGCGGTGTCAGCCTGTAATATTACGCTATCGTCTGAGCAGAATGTTGTTGAGCCTAGTACTATAATATTGGCAATTGGAGAGGGGTTTTCAATGACTGTTGTGATTGAGGAAGTGTCGGGACAGCCTGCTGTATTGGTTACTATCACCTGATAGTCTCCTGCGACAGTGACGTAAATTCCCGGTGATGTTAAACCTGTTGAACCACCATTGAGCAACCAAAAATAAGTTGTAGCTGTATCAGACATGAGCTGAACACTATCACCCGTACAAAAATTAGTACTGTCGGAAGGTGTAATATTAGCTGTTGGCGCAGCATAAATGTTTACGGTTTCTGTGGCTGACAATGACCCCGAACAACCATTTGAGTCAACCGTTAAATCTACTGTTCCGCCTCCGGAAGTTCCCCAGTTGACGGTAATACTATTGGTGCCAGCTCCACTGACAATTGATCCTCCACTAACGGTCCAGGTATAGGTCGTGTAGCCAGCTTGGGTTGTATAGATTAGACCAGTCTCATTTTCACAAACTGCCGTGTCAGAAACGGAGAGCGTTGGTGCAGGGTTAGCGCTGATAACAATTGATTGAGGGGACGAAAGAGATCCTGAACATCCATTGGTATCTACCACCGTTAAAAAAATGGTTCCACCTCCTGGTGAAAACCAATCAGCATTGACGCTATCCGTTCCTACACCAGAACTGACAGCACCTCCTGTAATAGACCAGATATATGCTGTATAAAATGATTGGGTCGTAAAGACCACACCTGTCTGGTTTTCACATGCAATGGTATCGAAGATTATTAGAGTGGGGTTAGGGCTGGGATTAATTAAGATTGACTGAGTGGCTGAAAGTGATCCGGAACATCCGTTTGCGTCAATCACTGTTAGGTCGACAGTACCACCTCCGCCGGTACCCCAATCCACGGTAATACTGTTGGTTCCCGAACCACTTGCAATTGTCCCTCCGCCTATCGTCCAGGTATATGTTGAAAAACCTGATTGAGTAGTATAGGTAACACCAATTTGTCCCTCACAAACGACAGTATCAGATACAGTCAGCGTCGGAGTAGGACTTGCGTTTATCGTGACGTTCTCAGTGGCTGAAAGTGATCCGGTACACCCAAACGCATCCACCACAGTTAAATTCACTGTTCCAGCACCTGGTGACCCCCAATCCACGGTTATGCTGTTAGTCCCGGATCCACTTGCAATAGTTCCGCCGGCAACTATCCATGTATAGGTGGTAAAGCCAGTTTGGGTAGTGTATGTGACGCTCGTTTCGCCTTCGCAAACATCAGTGTCAGTTGCTGAGAGAGTTGGGGCGGGATCAGCAATACTTACGTTCTCTGTGATTAGATTACCAGCACAGCCTGAGCTATCAATTAATAGATCAACAGTTCCACTAGGTCCAGTTCCCCAATCAACGGTAATACTATTGGTACCCTGTCCAGAAGCAATAGTACCTCCGGTTACGGTCCAGGTATAGGAGTCAAACCCACTCTGCGTGGTATAGATAACACCTGTTTCCGATAAACAAACATTGGCATCAGTTATGGTTAGCGTAGGGTCAGGAGCAGGTGAACAGGGAGCGTTAATACAAAGTACCGTGGTTGTAGGTGTCACGTTATTGGCACTTGCGGATCTATTACTCGTAGAACCTCCGGAAAAAGTACTCACACCAGGCGTGGTTGCCGGTGGAACATAGGCATTTTGGGATGCACTGGTACTGGTTTGATTACATACCGTTGATCCGGTATTGTCAGTTTTATACAGATGAAAATCCCAGGATGTATTTCCCTGCATGCTGCCCAGCACATAACCTCCATCACTGGTTTGTTCGCCCTTGCCAAATATAGATCCAATGCCCGCTCCATATTGCATAGAGATTTGAACGGTACCGGTATTGGATGTCTTTAACAAGAATGTCTTTATAGTCAAAGGGAATAGATTGGTGATGGTCCAGCCCATCGCCGCAAAGCCCCCGTCGCTGGTTTCTTGCACTGAGTAGGGCAAATCTTCAAACCCGATATTATAACTTGTGCTATACGTTACCGATCCAGTGGTATCCGTTTTCATTATGAAAACATCACTCACTGAGCCAGTTGAGGGTTCAGTGGTATATCCGCTAATCAATATCTCGTTGGTACTGATGAGTTTGACATCATATATTTCTTCCGAATACGTGTCAGATCCATAGGTCCTGGCCCAGGTGACGTCACCGTTGAGGTTAGTCTTGATTAACACCGCATCTCGTGTAGTATCTGATCCAAACACCTGCGGGGTTGAGCCAGCAACGAGATAGCCATCCACCAGCTCTTCCAGGGCTATGCCATTCTCATCGTCGATGGTGCTTATTTGATACACCTTATCCCATAGCAAAGTGCCAGAGCTATTGGTTTTTAACAGATAGAAATTGGCGGAGTCCTTTGAGGAAAAGCTAAAGCTAGATCCTGCAATGATATAGCCTCCATCAGAAGTTTGCTTGACGACCGATCCGTAATCCGTGTCGCTACCACCGAACCTTTTTGTAAATGTAACACTACCGGTGGCATTCGTTTTCATCAGCATTACACCATTACCGATTTGGCCTGTTGCAATGTATCCTCCATCGATGGTTTGTTGAACATCGGAGATAGAGTAGGCAGGTCCAAGGAATCCTTCATCGTATGTTTTGGCCCATACTACTGCTCCCGCGGTATCTGTTTTGATTAATCCGCCAAGAGGCAAAAAGCTCACGGGCGATCCACCAATGATATAACCGTTGTCATTGGTCTGCTTTACATTGGCAAACAAATCGAGCAATCCAACATCATAAGATACTTGAAAGCTGACCTGCTGGGCAAGACACACCTGGTAAATCAGGTACAACAGAAAAGTGAGAAATGAAGACTTCTTTGATAATGGTGATCTCAAGATAAGGTATTACTGGTGTGGTGCAAAACTAAGCAAATACTGTATTTATTGGAACGGTACAGTGAAAAGAGCTGAAACATGGTATCATTGAAAATATCCGTGGAAACCGGTTGGGAATTCCATCCATTGGCCCTTCTTTTTCAAGAACTCAAAATCAATGTGATAATTCTCATCGTGGAGATTATCAGTTGATTTAGGAAGGCTCTGAGCGAAATATATGCCAGACTTTTGGAGTTTTTCCCCGACTTATGACAGAGTGATTGTCCTGTAAAATGATCTTAATGGAGAACCAACTTATGGGTGATCAAATTGTTGGAGGTAGCCACCTGAATAAAATAGAGTCCCTTTGCATAACCTGTAAGCTCTACTTTATGGACATAGGCTGCATTATCGGTGATTGTCGCACTATGAATTTCTTGTCCATCCAAACCAAATAGGCGTATAATTACCAACTCTTCGGAAGGCATATCCCAGGAAATATTTACCGTACCTACTGCTGGGTTTGGATACACTTCAATTGTTTGATGAGCCTCAAGTGAGGTTACACCCATGGCAATAGAATCCACGTAGACAGGTAAGGTAAAATTACACCCATTGGCATCTGTTACTGTTACATTATAAGTGCCAAGGCACAGCCCAATTGCGGTTGCATTGCTCTGTGTTCCAGGATCATCCCAGCTATAGGTATAAGCGCCTGTTCCACCGAATGGGCTGATAGTAGCTTGTCCATCGCAACTCGAAGAAGAAGAGACATTCAGATATGAAGTGGTTCCGTAGAATACAGGGGGCTCATCAACGATTGCCGATTGTATTGCGATACATCCAGAAGTATCCGTCAATGTCAAGGTATAGGTACCAGCTGATACATTGGATAGATTAGCTCCATTCGACCCGGTATTCCAAGAGTAGGTATAAGGAGCACTTCCCCCACTTGCTACAGAGGTAACAGAACCTGTATTTGTGTTAAAACATACTGCATCAGCTCCCACTAACGTTAAGGAAGGAGCTCCAATATTGCTCACATTTACTTGTGAAGGCATTGGGCAACCATTGGCATCCGTGGTCGTGACGTCATAAGTGCCTGCGCTCAAACCAGTCGCTGTTGCGGTGGTTTGATTTCCAGCGGCTGCGTCCCATTGATAGTTGTATGGTGACACTCCACCTGTTGAAAACACAGAAGCAACACCGTCCGAAGCACCACAATTTGCGTTCGAAACCGTAGAAATCGATACTATTTCGGCTGGCTCCGTTAGCGTAATTGACTGTATCGTTTGACAACCCAGGTTGTCGCTAACTGTCACATCGTAGATCCCAGCATCCATACCACTGATAATCGAAGTTGTTGCACCCGTACTCCAGTAGTAAGTGTATGGTGATGTTGCTCCTGATGCAGCAACCGCTGCAGATCCACTCCCATCATCAAAGCAATTCAGATTAGATGTGATAAAAGTCAGCGTTGGCCCTATGCCTGATGAACCAACCGTGGCCGAAGCAATCGATGCACAACCCACATTGTCTGTTACCGTCACAGAATGAGAGCCCGGACTTAGTCCCGTGGCCATTGAAGAGGTTTGCCCATTACTCCATAAATAAGAGTACGGAGTCGTTCCTCCTGTTGCAAATACCGAAGCCGTACCAGTTGGTGATGAACAACTCGCATCGGTCGCTGTAGTTGTTAATGTCGGTGCTCCTGAGGAGGTCAATGTAGTTGAGGAAGTGGCGGCGCACCCATCAGCATCGGTAACGGTAACGGTGTAAGTACCTGCTCCTAAGTTGGTTTCTATCAATGTATTTCCACCAGAGCTCCAGGCATAGGTGTACGGTGTAGATCCTCCTGTGACTGTAGCAGTTGCTGTGCCGTCCGTTGATCCACATGACGTTGGATTCGTTCCGGTGGTGTTTACAGTTGGTCCAGAAGCTGAAGTAAGTGTAACTGACGTCATTGCTGTACATCCATTAGCATCTGTAACGGTTACGGAGAAAGTACCGCCACTCAGTCCAGTTGCTATTTGATTGGTTTGATTTGCTGGATCATCCCAGGCATATGTATAAGGAGCAGTCCCTCCTGTTGCTGTCACTGTTGCGGTGCCATCAGTTAGTCCACATGCGGTTGGATCGGTGCTTGAACTTGTGAGCGTTGTTCCACCCGGGTCTGATAGAGCTGTACTACCAAGGGCTGTGCAGCCATTACCGTCAGTAATTGTGACAGAGTAATTTCCCGCCGCTAGCCCAATGGCTATCTGGGTAGTTTGGTTCCCGGTGCTGCTGTCCCAGGAATAGGAAAAAGGGCTTACCCCGCCTGTTGGTATTGCCATTGCGGTTCCGTCTGAGCCACCACAGAAGGATGGGTTGCTACCTGTAGTAGTTGCAGTAAAAACGCCAGGTTCTGTAATGGTTGCAGATCCTGTAGTAACACATGCTGCAGCATCAGTTATAACTACCGAATACGTTCCCGCAGACAACCCATTGATTGTGGCAGTTGTTCCTCCACCTGGAGTCCATACATAGTTAAACGGAGCTGTACCACCCGTAACAGTAGCTGTCGCAGAACCATCCGACCCTCCATTACAAGATACATTGCTTGTACTGGTAGTAGCAGAAATATTACATCCACCTCCAGCTGCTGAGTTGAGGTTGACCCTTAACAATATTGTCTGGTCATTAGCTGTCCAGGTACCATCTTTATTAATGTCTCCCCAGCATACCCCTGGAGGGCTGGTTGTCCCGTCAACTTCATAAGTAGCAGTATCAGTAAAGGTTTCAATGCCCACGAAGTAGGTACCCGGCGCGACGCCATAGGGTCCGCTGTCCAATCCCAATGTCACCCATGAGTCTGGTTCTCCCGCAGCAACAATGTGTGTAGCTGTTGCAAGGATAGTGGTCCGACCACCATCCCAAAGATGATAATTTATTGGGTTGCCTGCAGAATAAAAAGATGACAAGTACAATGATATTGAGCTCACCGTATCGGCGGCATATACTTCAAAATTGTGTCCTGCATGGTATAGCGTTGCAGCTCCATACCAGTATGTTGCAGCTGATACGCCATTGTCCCGTGCATAAGTGGTATCACCCACAATGAAGGATTCTGTAAGGGAATTGTCCGACGGGACATCGTCGGTAGCTGAAGAAGTAGTGCTGAAAGTAACACCGTACGTACCCTGTAAAGAAGGCGTAAAGGGCGTTGAAATATCAAATGAAGCCTGTACGCCTGGATTCAATGTGATTGCTGTGCTACTTCCGGAGTAGGTAACCGGCCCCGTAATGTCCGTAAAGAAGTTCGTGTTGTTCTGTACTAAAACTCCATTATTCTTAACATGGCCACCAAACATTAGCGTAGTTGCCGCTGCTTGTTGTTCAGGAATTTGCGTATAATATCTGATATACGCTGAATCTGAAGAAGTATTATAAAAGCCAGCGCTCATCGTAAGGTTGTTGTTGGGCGCTGATGTAGTTGTAAACGTAAAAGTCTCGGTACACACAGCGCTTGCAGTGAAGGTGTTTGTAAGTGCCCCATCCATGTATACGTTAAATGTGGTTCCTCCATCTCCCCAATCGTCAACCGACACAATATCATAGTTGTTGGCCAAGGGCAAGCACCACGGGCCTTCTGTTATTGTCGAGTTGTTCGCATAGCCACTCGGATCTTGCGCCTGGAGGCAGCCACCTGAGCATCCAACAGTAAGGTTACCACCTGTAAATATGGTTCCTGTACCACAAGGACTGGCGCTAGGCACCAGCTCCCAATAACATTCATAGCCATAGGTATCGGTAACTACCTCTATTGTAACCTCGACTTCGCCAGCGCTACAGGCGGCATGAGTAGTTTGGCACATCGAGGTAAGAAATACTACTGCCAGTAATACGGATATTAACATAGAGATTAGTGACTTCATAAAGCGTGATTGTTATGTTCGTATAAGAAGAGGTGCTCGCTGGAGGCCGCGCACAAAAATTATATTCAAAGTTACAAAATCTGATGGAAAACACCTTAATCCGAAAGAACATCTTCACCCAACCCAGCACGATGCAAGAGTTATTCTCGGTCTCTGGGTTGCCAGAGCAGAGCGGTTTTATATAAAAGACCAAAAAACTTGGGTATCATCGCATGATTCTGTGTCTGTTGATCGACATATTTTTTGTAACACAATGGGTGGTGATTACGTATGCAATCTATCTGATAAACCCATTAATACAAATCCCATGAAACGATCGCTTTCCCTCGTGTTGCTCATTGCCATCTGCATTTTTAGTTACCAATCCCTATTGGCACAGCTTAATGTGCCCAATGTTGAGGATGTGTATGGAGGGCGGATTATAGGGATGGCAGGCATCTCTACCCATGTCGATACTTCCAGAATCTATATAACGACCGAGAGCGCTAATTCAGGATTTTATGCAGATGTGTATAATACTGGATCCAGCATTGTGTTTTCTGATTTTACCGTCATGGCCGGCATGGATGCCAATGCAGGGTTGGGAGATATGATATCGATCATTGCTGCCCATGCGCCCTCCAGAATCTATCTCCAGTGATCTTGTTTTTACGGTTGGTGTACATTCATTGCTTATCAAAGATTCCATTTTGCTGTTTCTCGAAGATTCATTCCTGCACTTTGAATTATTGGCTCCTAATGCAGATAATACCCCACAATTGGGTTCTCCTTTGGCCATATCAGCTTATAAGGAACCTCCTTTGCTGTTGGTAAATCCTGTGGACAGCATTTTATACATTTTTGAAAAAGGAAAGAACCCCAAGTTGTATAAATTTTCCGATGCCTATAATGCTTTGTCATCAGCCACTACTTATGCGGATATCTCTCCTTCACTTGATCCTAATATTTCCTGGAATGGTGCAGGAATTGGACCTGATGGCCGGATCTTCTTTGCAGGGACTGATGTCAACAATAAGTACATCGCATATACAGATGATGAGTCAACATGGGTTGATTATTCCCTGCCGTATTCTGGGATGGTGGGCAGGAGCTTTGCTTTTGTATATACCAGTGGGCCTGACTATTTTGTTTATAATTCAAGTATGTACAACCATTATGGCGGGGACAGTACCTATTGGTTTGGTTTTGGAACAACGGGATTAGAAACCAATGCCAATGATGGCGATGTGCTTCAGGATCCTAATTTCATGGAGATTGTTTATATGACCACTGACCAGGGTATTGGTGCCTCGGAAAACTATGGCCCGACCATTTTTGAGATCGATGACGGGGTGGAAGCAGTGCGTGTGGATGATATCGATATGACGGCAAGCAAGAACCGTGCATGGGTAGCGTCTAAATCTGGAGTTAGGAGTGTTACTGATTACCTAAGCTCCCCCAGCTGGTCCAATGCTCGATACCCCAATGATGACGGTTCACCCTATTTTTCCATTGCGATGGATCCAGCCGATTCCAATACGATCTATGCAGGTAATGTAAGGGTGTATAAAACGGATGATGATGGAGCTAGCTGGACAAAGGTATTTACACCAGAAGATCCGCCATGGAATTATCCTTCTTTTGGCATGAAAGGAGATGTTACCAAGGCAGAAGCGTTGGAGGTATGCCCCTACAATTCCAATATTGTTATGGCCGGTTATTATTTAGGCGATTCCTTAAAAGGTGGTCTTTTTTATTCCCTGGATGAAGGTGCTACATGGAGCCAGCAGTTGCTGGAAGGCACGGTAGATGGAGAGGATGTGGATGTTCATGATATCATATTCAACCTGGAAGCAAGTGATACGGTGGCTTATGTTGGTGTAGAATATGATCTGGATTATCCAACGGGCAGGTCTGTGTATCGCCTGGTAAAAAATGGTGCAAGCTGGGTCGTCGACCAGGATATGGATGCTGCCCATACAACATCAGGTAGCACCATCGTTGTAACCATCAAAGACTTGAATTTTAATGCTGGAGGTGATACATTATTTGCTTGTGGTACGGACGCAGGTGTTAATGAGCCACATGTTTATTATAAAGACCTGGTAGTAACAAATAAATGGTCTTCTCTTACCTCCTCCGGTTTTTCCCCAACTGACACAATGGCTACAGCCATTACCTATGGGTTAGATACCCTTTATTGTGCAGTAGCCAATAAGATTTATCTTATGACGCCAGGTAGCTCTTCCTGGATTACTGGCTATACCTATCCGGAAGGCACAGAGATCAATGTGTTGTACTATGACGAATTGATGGTGGGTACCGGAACGGGTTTGTATACCCACACTGGGATGGTTGTTGTTACAGGGACAGAATCCATTTCTCTGGTGGAGGGCAGGATCCAGGTGTTTCCAAATCCGGTAAATGACCAGTTTACCATTGTGCTTGATAATTACCAGGATGTGGAGGGTATTTCTCTTTGGGACATACAGGGTAAGGTGGTAATGCACCGTACAAACCCAAATACTCCCAGGGTGGAGATCAGCAGGGAAGGGCTCAAGAGTGGTGTTTATTTTCTGGATATCATGAAGGCAGGTAGACATAATGTTTATAAGCTGATCATGGAATAAATATCGGTCCCCATTGTTATGCCGTGGTTTTTATGGATGGAAAAACGGAACCATATGAATTACTCTTTCAAAACTATTGTACTGTTTTTTGTTGCTTCTGCATTCACATCGTTTAATGCCAATGGATGTGATACTACTACCGTAATTGCCCACAGGGGCGTTTCTTCACTGGCACCACAAAATACCCTTCCCGCTTTCCAGCTCGGCATTGACATGGGTGTTGATTACCTGGAATTGGATGTGCAGAAATCATCTGATGATTCTCTGATGGTCATACACGATGCCACCGTAAATGCCACCACCAATGGTACGGGAAATGTGAACTCCAAAACCTACCTTCAGCTGAAAGCCCTGGATGCAGGATCCTGGTTCAGCCCCGCCTTTACCGGAGAGCAGATACCTACCTTATACGAAGTATTGTCTCTGGCCAGGGGAAAGGCCAAGGTGTGTGTGGAACTCAAAGCCGCCAATATTGAAGCTGTGGCGGTTTCCATGATAGAGGACCTGGGAATGGTGGATGACGTGGTCATTTTTTCTTTTGACCTCAACCAACTATACACCATCAAAGCACTCAACAACAACCTAAAGGTCTGCTATTTGAACAATCCCATCACCATCACGGATATCAATGACCTGTGGCTCATAGGAGGAGAAATAGTAGGCTCTGATGCCTCCGGGTTTGATGAGATATTATATGCCCAGAACCTAGATATCCAATTTTGGAAGTGGACTATCAACAATACCGATGACATGCTCTATGCCCTATCCAAAGGGGTGGATGGTATCATCACCGATAACCCCCAGGACCTGCTTGGCCTCAAAACCCTGCTTACCGATTATGGTTTGATGGCGCACTGGGATTTTGACGAGGGTTCCGGGTTTACCCTTGAAGACCAGTCGGGGAACAGTAATGACGGGACATTGTACGGCCCCTCCTGGTCCACTGGGAATAGCGGGGGCGGCTTGTCTTTTGATGGAAATTCCGACTCTTTGGTGGTGCCCTTATCTTCATCCCTTGATATCTCCGGCGATGGGGTGAGCATAAGTGGTTGGGTATACCTCGATGTGCTTCCCTCTGCCATGTCCAATACTTTTGGGCCCATCTACGATTCTGATGAGGATGCGTACATTCTCTATCTGGACCAGGCCAATGCGGAGCTGCGTTTTAAGGTCAAGGATGACGATGGGGATGCCGAACGGCCGGGTATCGCTGAAGCCGATCTTTACACAGGAACCTGGATGCACGTGGCGGGGGTGTACAATGGATTCAATGCGATGATATACCTCAATGGCGAGCTGATGGATTACCATGGGAATTCGAATCTGGACCTGTTGCAGACAGGACAGCAGGCGCAGTTTGGCCATAACAACGGCAGCTTTTTTGACGGCATGCTGGACGAATTCAGGATATATAACCGCTCTTTGACCAGGCAGGAAGTGTCAGCACTTTACACAGCCGGTATGGATTGCAGTACTCCTGCTGATGAAATCATTTCTTTGGAAGGTCTTGGCTTGGATGAAAATGCGGACCTTGCCTTTTGCGATTCTGGTGTGGTCAATCTTTCCCAAACCGTATTGCCCCGAACGATCTTTCAATTGGATGGCTCCCTTGATTTTTTCAATATCAACAACATGGCCGCTGACCTTGCAGGCAGGTCCCATTGCTTTTTTGCATGGATAAAGACCGATAACCCCACCAATGACGAAAGGCTGTTTGCCATCAACGACATGGTGGGTGGAAACGTAAGCCTCTTTGGGGTGTACAACGGTGCCATGGATATCTATGTGCCGGGGACGTACCATACAGGCAGCATACCAGTGAATGATGGCAATTGGCATTTTGTGGGCTATTCCTGGTCCATTGCCCTCCAGCAGCTCAAGCTATGGGTGGATGGTACCCTGGATGCTACCTTTACCGTAGATTTGACCTCCTCTACAACGGACCTGGTCTCCATTGGGCAGGAATATGATGACCGGGTGGCCACCAACCATTTCAATGGGTCAATTGCAGAGATAAGTGTTTGGAACGAGGTGCTCTCTACACAGGAAATCACAGATCTGATGGCAGGTCCCGTGGATGCCTCCCATCCCAAATACAATAATTTGGTGGGTAACTACAACATCCGTTCGGGCTGTAAGGGCCAGCTCAAGGACCGTGCTTCATTTCAAAATCATGGTAATAGCTGCCAGGTTGTTGAATACGGCCAGGAGGTGTTTGCCGGGTTTGCCAATACCGATTATATGCTCTCCTGGAATTCGGATGTGAACGGACTGCTGTCAGACAGCAGTACCTCCAGCTTTGTTGCACAGCAAACCCAAAGAGTGAGATACACTGCTGATGATGGGTACGGCACCCAATACTATGATTCCATTTTCATTGCCGTGTACCCACATCCTGTTACCTCTGCCATTGCTGGAAATGACACGGTTGGAGTTGGGCTTACTGAAATTTACCAGGTGACAGGAGCCAGCGGCTCTACCTATGATTGGACGGCAACAAGCGGTACCATTGATGTGGGCAATGGCACGGAAAGCATAGCAGTTACCTGGC
>DTRK01000077.1:11555-14753 GCA_012965955.1 Flavobacteriales bacterium | reverse complement strand
GCGTGATTATCTGCGCGTTGATATAGGGTT
This sequence comes from Flavobacteriales bacterium, assembly GCA_012965955.1. GTDB lineage: Bacteria > Bacteroidota > Bacteroidia > NORP154 > NORP154. The sequence goes on along the minus strand of DTRK01000077.1, from coordinate 14,723 downwards.
CTTCAATATAATCTAGTTTTGAATGATCAGGCAGGTCAGAAGGGTTGTTGATGGTGATTATATCCCCTTTTTGCAGATATGCAAGATACGAAACATTGGGAACGGTAGTAATTACACTGATGTCGAACTCACGTTCTAATCTCTCCACAACTATCTCCATGTGCAACATCCCCAAAAAACCAGTTCGAAAACCAAAACCCAGTGCAGCAGATGATTCCAACTCATAGGAGAGGGAGGCATCATTGAGCTGTAGTTTTTCCATCGCGTCCCGAAGATCTTCGTAATCCTCTGTGTCTACAGGGTAGATACCCGCAAATACCATAGGCTTCACATCTTCAAAGCCCTTGATCGCCTCCTCACAAGGGTTGTTGATTTGAGTCAATGTATCACCGACCTTAACTTCCGCGGCTTTTTTAATACCGGAGATAATATATCCAACATCACCAGCGCTGACAACTTCCTTTTCCATCAGGTCAAGTTTCAACACCCCAACTTCATCAGCTTTGTATTCGCTTTTGGTAGCTACAAATTTCACCTCATCTCCTTTGCGAATTTCTCCGTTCATCACCCTGAAGTAGGCCACAATGCCTCGGAATGAATTAAAGACAGAGTCAAAGATAAGGGCTTGAAGCGGCGCAGAGGGATCTCCTTTTGGTGCAGGAACCCTTTCAATAATAGCGTCTAGAATGAGGTCGACTCCCATTCCCGTTTTTCCACTTGCTGGAATGATGTCTTCATCAGCACACCCGATTAGGTCAATGATCTGCTCTTTCACCGCTTCAGGATTGGCAGCACCCATGTCCATTTTGTTCATCACAGGAATGATTGCTAGATCATTTTCCAAGGCGAGATACAAATTTGAGATGGTTTGTGCCTGTATTCCCTGCGTAGCATCAACTATTAACAATGCCCCTTCGCATGCTGCAATTGATCGGGATACTTCGTAAGAAAAATCAACGTGACCAGGCGTGTCGATCAAGTTCAGCTTATATTGTTGCCCTTTCGATGAATAATCCATCTGAATGGCGTGGCTTTTTATCGTAATGCCCCGTTCTCGTTCGAGATCCATATCATCCAGCGTTTGTTCCTGGAGGTTCTTACCTGATATGGTGCCAGTAGCTTCAAGCAACCGATCAGCAAGAGTGCTCTTGCCGTGATCGATGTGCGCAATTATGCAGAAATTCCTGGTGTTTTTCATAATATAAATGTGGGACCTGCCCGCCGGCAGGCGGATGCGAAATTACGTTTTTTAAGCTATAATCAGGTAGGATGACGTGAAATCCGGGTGATATGACCGTACATCTTGCCGTTCCGTACATTAATATCTGACGATAGACAAATAGGGGTTCGCGCGGGGAAGAATTGTATAACATAATGTTTATTTTAGCGTTTGCATAATCAGGGGGAACCCATTTTGAGATGAGAATTCGCGTTCTTGTATTGGTATTGTCTATCCTATTCTGCGGGACATACATTCAAAGAGTAAACGCTAACCACATCGCTGCGGTCAACATCACGTATGTAGGGATTGACACTGCAGGCGTCGATACATTTAGCTATGTGATTACGGTCAAGATATACAGAGACTGTAGTAATCTAAACCCAGCCCCGGGGTTTATTACCATCAATTATTCATCATTGAGTTGCGGCTTGTCGGGATCAGATACCATTAATTATGACGTTTCAGGAGGTTCACCACCTTTAGGCGCTGGTACATTTATTCAGTTGCCTTGTCTTGGAGTGGATACCTGTGACCCTGGGTTATTGGGTTATGGCGTTGAGGAATATGTTTACAGTTCTACGATAACACTTCCTGATACGTGCACGGATTGGATTATCAGCTACGAGACTGGTGGATTGAGAAATAACAATGATGTAATACTCAATGCAACCTCCCAAAAAATCTATGTAGAAGCCTTGATTAACAATGTTGATGCTCCTGGTAACAGCTCCCCAAGTTTTATAAAACCACCATTAGCCGTGTTCTGTGTGAATCGTGACTTTTTCTTTAACCAGGGTGCGATAGAAAGCGATGGGGATTCTCTGGTTTATTCACTCGTGCAGGCGCAGGGAGCAGGCGGAGCCATTCTGCCCTATGATACCAGCTACACAGCTCAATACCCATTCAATGCAGTCGACAGTCCTCTAACTATGTCGCCAAGCAGTGGGGTCATCTCATTTACACCGGACACACCAGCTGTGATTTCGGTAATGTCTGTGTTGATTGAAGAGTATAATTCCAACGGAGTTTTGCTGGGCTCGATTAAAAATGACATGCAGGTATTGATCAACGATAGTTGTACCGCAGATACGCTGAATTTTATAGGTGATACTACGGAACCTACAGGAGTGCATCCTGCGATAAGTGCACAGTGCCTTGACATTTCTATCACTGTTCATTTAGATAATCCCATACAGTGTGAAACGATTTCTCTTGACGGTTCGGACTTTCTCATTACTGCTCCAAATGGTGATACGGTTGCTATAAACCAGATAGTGCCACCCATTTGTAGTGCTGGCTTGGTGGATAGCCTGGTAATAATATTGACAGACTCGATGCGCTTTAATGGATCATACTTGATTTTTGATATAATCGGTTCGGATTTTATTCCGATACTAAGTGAATGTGGCCTTCGCCTGAACGACACCCTGGAGGTCAGATTGCGCAATTGTGTCAAGGCCACTGTTGACTTGCTCAACGTGACTGTCGCAAACAATACCTCAATAGAGATTATCTGGTCTAAGTACACAGAGAACTTTCAGGATGCCTATTTCTACAGATATGACGTGTACAGGAGCCTTACCCCAGGCTTTAGCTATGATTCAATTGGAACAACGTTGGACATTGATGATACAACGTTCACGGACCTTGCTGTTACCGTAGTTGATACACCTTATAATTACATGATCAAAATGATCCTGGACCCCGATTTACAACTGGCACCAGTATCGGATACTATTCAGTCAATTCTTCTTAACGGTACGCAGAACCAAGCTGACACGGGAATAATTGATGTGTTTTGGACCAACTACTGGGGCTGGAGTAGTGCGATTTACGAACTTCTTGAGAGTATAGACCTGGGTCCATGGGACAGGGTGGCTGTCATATCTGATCAGATCACCACCTATGCATACAACAAATCGTTGTTGGCCAATTCATATCGCCTG
>DTRK01000077.1:0-11533 GCA_012965955.1 Flavobacteriales bacterium | reverse complement strand
CGATTGGATAGAATTTGTCATACCGGTCAAAATAGTGCCGAATATCATCACTCCTAATGGGGATGGGGTGAATGACTTTTTCTTGGTCAATGAGCAATTGCTTTATGCGCCCATACATCTGATAGTGTTCAATCGTTGGGGGGTGATGGTATTTGAGGATACAGAGTACGAAAACAATTGGGATGGAGATAATTTCGCAGGCAAACCCCTGGCGGAAGGGACCTACTACTACTTGTTACAACTTACTGATGCAGATGACCGAGCTGGTTTCATAACAATACTCAGATAAAGAGAATTCTTAGGCATATAATTTATAGTTTTGCCGAATACAAATTATAGCACGAGCACGAAGATGAGCAAGAAGAAACCATACGAACAAATTGACAAATCTATATTAAAAGCAATACCGAATCCATCTTCCGGTGCTTACGAGATAAAGATTAAGATCCCGGAATTCACATTTTTAGGGGTAAGCAGCCAACCCGATTTTGCTACAATCTACCTGACCTTTTATCCTGGGAATAAGGTAATAGAACTTAAATCGGTTAAAGAGTATGTTTATCAGCTGCGGAACATTATCGTTTCCTATGAGCGGCTGATCAATATCTTCTATGATCAACTTATGGAGGTGTATGAGCCAGATAGGATGCGCATTGTGATGATCTGTAATCCCAGGGGCGGCATCAGCTCTAAGCTTACCATAGACTCAGATTGGAAAGCTCGTGGAGGCAAGGAAAAATACAAGGAATGGGCAGGCGGCGGTAACCTGGAAGATACGTGGGACGTGATAATGTAGCAGCCTGTTAGCGCTCTCGAACAATTTTCTCTACGTACTTTCCAATAATATCGAACTCCAAGTTCACTATATCACCTGCTGAAGTAAACTTAAACTTGGTGTGTTCATACGTATAGGGGATGATCGCTACAGTGAATCTGCCTGTCTGGCCGGGAGGCTTATTCTCATCTGAGTTAAATACTGTCAGGCTTACTCCATTAACGCATATTGAGCCCTTTTCAACAGTAGTGGTGCCTTTTTGCTTTTCGTATTCAAAGGTAAACTCCCAGCTTCCTTCTTTTTCGACCTTTTCTATACACTTAGCCGTTTGGTCCACGTGGCCCTGAACAATATGCCCATCTAAGCGGTCTCCTGCCACCAGACATCGCTCCAGGTTAATTTTACTTCCTGGTTCTAAAGCGGCAATATTTGTTTTATCGATGGTCTCCGCTATAGCGGTTACCTTGTATCGGTCTTCGAGTATTTCATCCACCGTCAGGCAAATACCATCATGGGAAATGCTCTGATCGACTTTTAGCTGATCAATAAATTGGCACTGAATGTCAAGTTTGAGATTACCAGAAACCTGTTCCACAGATACTATTGTGCCTACTTCCTCAACTATTCCGGTAAACATGGGTGGGGGGAATAGGAAATTAGCAAAGGCCAAACGATACTGGAGGACTTAAAACCGGACAATAATGGCATTGTGCTCGTTGTACTCAAACTCAATTCCAAAATCAGTTAGTATTGGCGGGATTGCTGCGTAAGAGATGAACAAAACCCGTTAGCGTGATGGTTTGTATGCCACTAAGACGAATCATATCAACATAGCAAACATAGAAGAAGACACCCTCTGAAACATCGAGATTGTTTTTATAATACTTACCATTCCAGTTGATGTCTGGATCTGTTGTTTCGAACACCAGCTGGCCCCACCGGTCATAAATTTTAAGATCTATCTTGTCCACGAATTTATACGGGAAGGGAATGAACTTGTCATTCATCGAATTGTCATCCGGTGAAAATACATTAGGAAGTGAATAGTAAGGACAATTATCCACGCAAACTGAATCACTCAAAATGCTTTCGTTATTAAATGAATCTACCGCGGAAATGGCATAACATCCTGCCAGAGAGGTCAAATTACTGAGCACCAGGGAAGTTTGGCTGGCTGGTGATACAGTTTGAAGCAGCTCTAAAGGCGTTTCCAATGTAGGGGTGAAGTACACATTGTAATACATGACATCATCCGCGCATGAATTATTGGGGTTGTTCCAGATAAGCGTATTTTCTATTGCATTGCAGTTTGGCGTTACGGCCAATTCTGGAGCACAGGGTGCTACGTTGTCCAACGGGGTTTGACAAGACTCCTGTGAGTGGTTTATTATGGGGTTTATTATTCCAGCAACAGAATATGCCCCTTCACTTCTTATCACGTAGCAATATTCCTGGCCGTTGGTTAGTCCAGTATCTAAAAATGTGTTTGTTAGAGTTGAGCCAATAAGATCAAAATTGAGGGTGATGTCATTGAATCGGTAAACGAAATATTCCGTATTCAGCCAGGGAACATTTTCCTGCCAAGATAAGTTCAAACTTTTGTCAGCTGTTGAAACTGACAGGTGTATTGATGATGCTACGTGTGTAGAACCAACTGTGGTGGTATCACTGTAAAGAATGACTCTGTAAGAATGAGGATCTACCGCTGTATTGATACCATTGTCAATGTACACGGTGTCTGTTAAGTCCAAAACCGCATTGATTGGAGTAGAAGCAATAAGGGAGGCTGCTGAAGTGAAATCTGCGGATTGATATATTTTGTAGTAATACGGTCCTGGGTATAAGGAAGTATCAAGAATCTTTGGCATTGACCAAATTACCGTATCAATTCCCGCTGAAGCATCTGTTGCTCCGACACTTACGTGGGTAATAATAGGTACATCCAAATTCAGTTGAGAACAAGTTTCTACAGAGGCACAGCTCTCTGCTCCATCCGCAAAACAGGCAACGATTCGATAACAATAATCTATCCCATGCACTAACCCTGCACCGTTGTTGTCATCCTGATAGGTGTTCGAGTTTAAGCCCACAACTGAGGCGATAAGGTCATAGCCGGCATATCCTGGCACTCCCGTTTCGCAGGGACAATCAATGGTGCCGCTAAATGACCCGTTGCGTCTATATATTTTATATCCAGTAGCTTCTGCACAGATGCTTACGTCCCAGCCGAGCGTAATGGCATTGCCGGCAGGGGTAGATTGTGGATTTGTTGGTGCAGGTGCAATGACGGTAATACTTATCGTTTCAAGGTCAACCAGTGATACATCAAGGTCATTGTCCTCGGCTTTGAATGTGACAGCATAAGCTTGCTTGCGGACATGTGAGCAGTCAGTTTGCCATGATAATATTCCATTGGCTGTAAAAGGAGGAGGAGTAGGGTCAACAGTGAAAACAGCTGGACTATTGTTAATAATTAGTGGTCCTCCTGTAGCCGTTAATGTGAGCAGGGAATTGGAGTTGTCAGGATCCGTGGCTGAAACATTAATAGTCAATGCAGATCCGGCAAGCACACAGGTATCTGCCGCAGTAATCAGAGGAGGTTCGTTAGAGCATGGCCAAACGGTAATTTGCATATCCCTTTGAATCCTTCCAATAATAACCCCGTCTCTCCACTCAATTATTTCAAAGCAGATGTTGTATTCATCAAACCCCCTTCCATTGTTCGGAGGGTTGGGGTCGTTGATTGCAGTAATGGGAGGCGGTGTATTCCATATGAGGTCGCCTGTCACCGGATCCATGGTCAAATCCTGTGGGATCCAGTGTCCAGCAGCAACAGTAAGCACTCCCCCTTCCACGCCTTCATAGCAAGGGCCTAATACATAGGATATACTGTCTCCGTTCTCATCATATGCGCCAGCGTTGTGTATAAACAGTTTTCCGGAGCAAGCTTCATCAATAGGCGGATTCAGAATTAATGGAGCACTATTGGTATCCAATCCATTTAAATTAGTTCCGATATAGAAGGTTAGATAAATGAAGAACGGCGTATTGAAAGAGTCGTCCATATTGGTGACTTCGGCGTTGCGATTTGGATCGAGCATGGTTATCCGGTAAATGCCGGGCCCGGGATATGTGTGTATGCCAATATATTCGTTCTTGCGAATGTTAACACCTACCATTTCACCTTCTCCCACATTGAAACCACATATCGTGTTTGAGTCACCATTGGATCGGTTCAGTGTATCGCGCTCCCCATCACCCCAATATACCTCAAGTTCACATCGGTCAGCAGGGCTATCATCTTTAGTATAGGTGACCACCGTTATTTCGTACGAGGTACCACTGAGCCACTTATAGGTAATCTCTCCTGCACGATTGTGCGAAGCGTAGGTGTAGGTGCCCAAAACGCACAGGCATACAATACCCACCAGATAGATAAGTGATTTTCTCATGAGAATGAGGTGCATTTCCAAATAGAACTCTAATTTACGCTTTTTATTTTTAGTCTCAGGTGCCTATCACGCAGGAAATAGGCCTTTTGCCTGATAGATATACATGTTTGCCCTGCCTTTGCCGGCTAAAACCCATCATAACGGTACACAGACAGGCGACAAAAGCAGGGATAATCGTTAATTTCGCGACATGGCATTGATAGATTTTTCAGACGATTACTTCATGAAGCAAGCCTTACAGGAAGCCGTGAAGGCTATAGATGCAGGCGAAGTGCCAATTGGTGCGGTGGTAGTATGTGACAACCAGGTTATAGGGAGAGGTCACAACTTGATTGAGACATTGACGGATAGCACTGCACACGCGGAAATGCAGGCCTTTACCTCTGCAATGGAATACCTCGGAGGTAAGTATCTGGATGAATGTATACTGTACGTCACCTTAGAACCTTGTACGATGTGTGCAGGAGCTGCGTATTGGTCACGGCTTGCAAAACTGGTGTTTGGAGCTTCAGATACCAGGAGAGGCTACCGTGAAATGGCCGGGAACGTGCTATATCCAAAAACCGAGGTGGTGAAAGGGGTAATGAAGATAGAGTGCAGCAAGTTGCTGAAGGAGTTTTTTTCTGCGAAAAGGAACGGCAGCGCATAAGCGCCTTTAGCTATTTAGTAGGGCTCAATTGCGACCAATTTGTCGTATCTTTGCATCATAATAACATTAGCAAAAAGAATATGTATCCAGAAGAAATGGTTGCACCGATGCGCACAGATTTAACATCAGCGGGTGTTGTGGAATTGAAAACAGCAGAACACGTTGAGCAGGCGCTTAACAGCAAGGAGGGCACTACGTTGGTATTGGTTAATTCGGTATGCGGATGTGCTGCTGCCAATGCACGTCCAGCGGTGAAGTTGGCAATTCAAAATTCGAAAATTCCAACCAACATTGCGACCGTATTTGCGGGGGTCGACACCGATGCTACTGCAAAAGCCAGAACATATATGGAACCCTTTCCACCATCTTCTCCATCTATCGCCCTATTCAAGGATGGCAAGCTCGTACATTTCATCGAGCGCCATCATATAGAAGGAGCTACAGCAGAAATGGTTGCGGAAAATTTAGTAGGTGCTTTTGACGAGTACTGTTAGAAGTTGAAAGTAAAAGGTTAGCCTACGAATACCCATTACCCTTGATAATTTTTACTTTATACTTCTGGGTTGCTTTGTAGCACCTTAGGAACAATAATATAGTCAGAGTCCTTTTTAGGAGCATTCCGCAAAGCGTCTTGCTGCGTAATTTCCTGTACTACTTCGTCTTTTCTGAGAACATTCGTTTCGTCTGTCATATAAACCAGCGGTTCCACATTTTCTGTATCCAACTCATTGAGCTTTCCTACAAAATCAAGCACCCGGCTTAAGTCTTTAACAATTTCCTTCTTCGACTCAGCATCAAACTCGAGTTTGGCCAGGTCAGCTAACTTGTCGACTGTAGAGTTATCGATTTTCATTTGTCAATAATTGATTTATTCGCCAAAGGCTAATTTTCAAAGGTGCTTATTAACCACTGCGTTAGGTTTTAGCGGTCAGATGGAACTCGCCCATGGTCATCTTCTTGTGTATTATAAGACTTGACATGGCTCGTTTCATATTCGTGCAAAGTGTCGTTGATTGTATTGAAAATTTGCTTCCGCAAAGTTACCAAATTTTCGTCGGTCATACCGTTAGTGGCCACGGGCTCATGAATGATCACATGCACCAGGCCTGGACCTCCGTAGTGACCTGTTTGACCCATATAAGGGAGGAGTTCATGGTTATTTACGAAGGTAACAGGTAATATAGGTACCTGAGTTTCAATTGCCAATTTAAAAGGGCCATTCTTGAATGGGCGCAATTCTGGCGCTTGCTGTGAAATCGTTCCTTCCGGGAACATCACAACGGGCCTGCCTTTTTCCAGATCTTCCACGGCCCGGCGTATAGCACGGTGCGAGGCCATCCGGCTATTACGGTCTACCGGGATATCCATATCCCTGAAAAATATACCAAAAAGCGGCACTTTTCTGAGCTGGTGTTTGCCCATAAACACAAAATAGTGAGGGAAGAGACAATAGATCAAAATGATATCCAGTGGTGATTGGTGGTTGGGGCAGATAACCATTGGTACGTTCGGGTCGAGCTCATAGCGCTTGTCCACCTCAACCTTAACTCCAGTAAGCGTAATGGTAACAAGTGATACGAGTCTTTTGAACTTAAACGCATGCCCATACCAATCCTCATTGCTTAGCAATACAAAGAACAGCGGATACGATAAAATAAAGGTTGCGCAGAAAACTAATCCGAAATAGATCCTCCACAAAACCTTGAATGGGTAAAGGATGGTGTCCATAGCGTACAAAATTAAAACATTTATTTTTTTTTGAATATTAATCTCAGTTATCGCTGCATGTATTTGAAAATATAACTTTGTTAATTGATTTCATGATTTCATGATTTCAATGGAAATGGTTGAATTTGTGAGAATCTTCGTGTTACTTTGGACCTTAGTGGATAGAAAAGGTTCCACAAGGCTTTAAGGTTCACATAGGTTATTGCAGCGTGTTTTTGCCAATGGTGGACTATTATTGTACAAGACGTTATGGAAATAGTAGTTAGTGGAATAAGGTCAACGGGGAATTTGCATCTGGGGAATTACTTTGGTGCAGTGAAGAACTTCATCAAGATGCAAGAGGACAACGATTGCTTCTTTTTCATTGCTGATTATCATTCTCTAACTACCCATCCTGATCCTGATAGCTTGCATCATAATGTAAAGCAGGTTCTGGTCGAGTATTTGGCATCTGGCATTGACCCTGAAAAGTCAACAATCTATGTACAAAGCGATCTGCCAGAGGTGGCGGAACTCTATCTGCTGCTCAATATGCATGCTTATAAAGGGGAGCTGGAGCGCAATACTTCGTTCAAGGAAAAGATCAAAACACAGAATGAGAATATCAATGCTGGCTTGCTGACATACCCAGTTCTCATGGCAGCTGATATCATTATTCATCGAGCGAACAAAGTTCCGGTGGGTAAGGACCAGGAGCAGCACCTGGAGATGACCCGCACTTTTGCACGAAGGTTTAACCACATTTATAAAACAGAATATTTCCCGGAGCCACAGGCTTATAATTTCGGTGAAAATTTGGTGAAAATTCCAGGTTTGGATGGTACTGGAAAGATGGGTAAATCAGAAGGGGATGGCAACGCTGTTTTCATGAGTGACGAACCTGATATTATCAGGAAGAAGGTGATGAGGGCTGTAACTGATAGCGGACCGGAAATGATGAACCAGGAGAAGCCGGTGGAAATTCAAAACCTCTTTACTATTATGAAAGCTGTATCATCTGCGGATACTGTGGAGCATTTTGATGGTTTATACAATAATTGTGAAATCCGTTACGGTGACTTCAAGAAGCAGCTGGCCGAAGATATAATTGCCTTTACAGCACCGATTAAAGAGCGAATAGATTCACTTTCTGGTGATGGAGAATATCTAAAGAAGGTAGCACAAAGGGGGATGGAAAAGGCTCGCGAGAGTGCAGATAAAACGATTCTAGAGGTTAGGCAAATTATGGGGTTTCGACCTTTTTGATCGAAGACATTTTTAAATCGTAAGAATTTCTTTTTCCTTCACCTCCAGCCTGCTGTCAATTTCAGCGATGAACTTGTTGGTTAGCTCCTGAACCATAGCCTCCCCATCTTTGGCAGCATCTTCCCCAAGACCATCCTTCATCAATCTTTTAATTTCATCATTGGCGTCACGTCGGCAGTTTCTGATACTTACCTTGCAGTTTTCGGTTTCCGATTTAGCTTGCTTTACTAAGTCTACTCTTCTTTCCTCCGTTAAAGGTGGAACACTAATTCGAACGAAGTGACCGTCGTTACTTGGGTTAAATCCTAAATTGGCTGCGGTGATAGCCAGTTCGATGGGCTCAATCATGGCTTTTTCCCAGGGTTGAATGGCAATTGTATGTGCGTCTGGAGTGTTGATATTGGCCACCTGATTTAATGGTGTCTCAACTCCATAATAATCTACCATGACGCCTTCAACCATTGCCGGATTGGCTTTTCCAGCTCTGATTTTTTGGAGCTCAGATTGCGCATGATCAATAGTTTTATTCATTTGCTCTTCAGCCAATGAAGTGATCATTTCCAATTCTTCTTTCATGGTCTGCTTAAAATTCTACCAGCGTTCCAACTTGGTCCCCGGCAATTACTTTTCCAAGATTTCCGGGTTTGTTCATGTCAAACACGATTACAGGTAGTTTGTTTTCGTTACACAGTGTAAACGCTGTTAAGTCCATTATGGTTAATCCCTTTTCATAGACTTCATTGAAAGTGATGGTATCATAACGAGTAGCATTCTTGTCTTTTTCTGGATCTGCACTGTAGATCCCATCTACTCTTGTGCCTTTAAGTATTACATCGGCTTCTATTTCAATAGCCCTCAGTGAGGCGGCCGTATCCGTTGTAAAATATGGGTTGCCCGTTCCGGCACCTAAAATGATAACACGCTTCTTCTCTAAATGCCTGATTGCCCGCCGGCGTATATATGGTTCACAGATTTCCTCCATTTTTATTGCTGACAACAACCTGGTATAGACGTCAATATCTTCCAGTGCTGATTGCAGTGCCATACTATTTATGACGGTAGCAAGCATACCCATATAGTCCCCTTGTGCACGATCAGCAACGTTGACTCCCCGAACAAAATTCCCGGCGCCTATTACCACTGCAACCTCAACGCCCTGATCAGCAATGTTCTTGATCTCCCGGGCATATTGTGAGATTCGTGTCGAATCAATGCCAAATTTTTGCTCCCCTATTAAGGCTTCACCACTCAGCTTCAGCAGAATTCTCTTGTATTTCATTACATTGGTAATGTTGACAAATTAAAGCAAAAAAAAGAGAGTTCATTGAACTCTCTTTAAACATTTATCCAAGTGCGAGACGGTTATACGAGGTAACCTTTAACTCGCTGTCTGTTTCCTCCAGGTATTGCCTAATCGTCTTCTTGTTGTCTTTTACGTATGCTTGATTTAGTAAGGTGTTCTCCTTAAAAAACTTGCCGAGTTTGCCTAGGGCAATCTTCTCAAGCATCTCTTCTGGTTTTCCGCTCTCTCGTGCTTGTTCCTTACCTATCTCAATTTCTCTGTCAACAATGGTCTGGTCGACACCTTCTTCATCAATAGCAACCGGATCCATGGCTGCGATCTGCATGGAAACATTTTTCCCTGCTTCAGCGACACCATCACCTGATTTACTTAGGCCAATGATCGTCGCTAGCCTATTACCCGGATGATTGTATGCCACAACCAATTCTGACTTGATAATTTCATACTGAGCCAGTTCAATCTTTTCGCCAATTTTGCCGCTCATTTCGGTGATACCCTCCTGAACAGTAGAGCCATTCGCTTGTACTAATTTCAAACTATCAATTGAATCCACTCCATTGGAAAGTGCAGTATCTGCAATAGTATTTGCATATCCCTGAAAGTCTTCTGTTCTGGCTACAAAATCTGTTTCGCAATTAAGAGTAAGTACAATTCCCATAGTGCCGTCCTCATTGGTTTTGGCAATAATATATCCCTCGTTCGCTTCTCTTCCGCCTCGCTTAGCTGCAATCTTTTGGCCTTGTTTTCTCAGAAGGTCAGTAGCTTTAACAAAATCTCCCTCAGCTTCTACTAAAGCATTTTTGCAATCCATCATACCTGCTCCGGTTTCCTGGCGCAGCTTGTTGACATCTGATGCAGTTATTTGTGACATCTCTGTGAATTAATTGATAAAGGTTATGTGTTTAGGCAGAGGCCTCGGTCTTCTTCTTGGCCTTCTTTGCTATCGGCTTTTTAACTGCTTTTTTCTCAACCTTGGTAGGTTCAATGCCACCGACACGCTTTCGCTTTTCACCTGGCTTTCTGGAAGCTTTTGAAGCAGCTGCTTGTTCTGGGGCTTCTGGCTTAGCTTCAGCTTTTGTAGACTTTTCATCTTGTGAATCCGCATCGTCAGCTGATGCCTCTTCTTCTTCTTTCTTCTTCTTCTCTTCCTCAGCACCTTCTTTTTCTGCCAATTTTTCGCTTCTTCTCTCTTCCAGTCCTTCACCAATGGCTTGCGTGACCAAGCCCACTACAAGTGCAATAGACTTAGAGGAGTCGTCGTTGGATGGAATTACATAATCGACCTGGTTGGGATCTGAATTTGTATCTACCATGGCAAAAGTTGGTATGTTCAACTTCTGTGCTTCAGCAACTGCAATTTTCTCCTTAAGGATATCAACCACAAAGATGGCTGCAGGCAACCTTGTCAGATCTGCAAAACTACCAAGGTTACGCTCTAACTTGGCGCGTTGACGAGCAATCTGAAGTTTTTCTCTTTTGGACATATTGTCCATGGTCCCATCAGTTCCCATCTTGTCGATGGTTCCCATTTTCTTAACAGCCTTTCGAATCGTATGGAAGTTCGTTAGCATACCTCCAGGCCACCTTTCAGTTGCGTAAGGCATCTTTACTTTGCCTACTAATTCGGCAACAATGTTTTTGGCTTGCTTTTTCGTAGCAACGAACAAGATCTTCCTTCCTGATTTTGCAATCTGCTTCAGAGCGCCAGCGGCTTCTTCAATTTTTGCAACAGTCTTGTTCAGGTCAATGATATGAATCCCGCTCCTCTCCATGAAGATATAAGGAGCCATATTTGGATTTCTCTTTCTCTTAAGGTGCCCAAAGTGTACACCTGCATCTAATAGTTCTTTATGTGTTGTTCTGCCCATCGATTATCGCTTGCTGAATTGGAATTTTTTCCTTGCTTTCTTTTGTCCTGGTTTCTTTCTCTCAACCATTCTAGGATCTCTGGTTAACAAACCATGCTCTCTTAGCACTAATCGATTGTCTTCGCTAACTTGAACCAATGCTTTAGAGATTGCCAATCTTAGCGCTTCCGCTTGGCCCGCGATTCCACCGCCATCCAGATTGACTTTAACATCCCATTTGTTCTTGTTGTTGGTAACAACGAATGGCTGCTGAATTTTGTAGAGAAGCACTTCGTTGGCGAAGTATTTCTTGTGATCCACCTTATTTACGGTGATCTTTCCTTTTCCCTTTTGAAGGTACACCCTCGCTATCGCCTTTTTCCTCCTACCTGATGTATTGATGACTTCCATGTCCACTTATAATTTATATTCAACTGGTTGCTGTGCTTCCTGATCGTGCTCAGGTCCGGCGTATACGTAAAGGTTCTTGTACAGCGCTCTTCCAAGTTTGGTCTTTGGAAGCATCCCTTTAAC
>DTRK01000076.1 GCA_012965955.1 Flavobacteriales bacterium | reverse complement strand
TCTTCGGGTGAGAAAAAGTAATGGTAGCTATACCATCTTGTGAGGATATGTCAATGCTGCCTTGCTCTGTCATGATCGTACCATTAATCGTCTTCCCTCTGAACCAGGGTAAGTACGGTGGCAAGAGCTACTGTCTCGTCTGTCTCATCGTATACTTCAACCTGCCATTTCACAATGCCCTTGGAGACTTCGTCATCTTCTCTTCTCTCTTGTTTCGTTTTCTCTTTTACTGTTAAGCGCACACCGATGGTTGCGCCGACATACACCGGTTTTGTGAATCTGCATTCATCCAACCCGTAATTGGCTAAAACAGGCCCCTTGCGCGGATCTACAAACAGGCCTGCTGCTGCGGACAGGACAAAGTAGCCATGGGCAACCCTGCTCTCGAAGATGGTCCCCTCCAGAGAAGTTTCATCCATATGGGCATAAAAGTTATCCCCACTGATATTGGCAAAATTCACAATGTCTGTTTCGGTAACAGTTCTCTTGTGCGTCACGTAGGTCTCCCCAATTTTCAGTTCATCCCACATCTTCCTGAACGGATGCACCACATCTTCGAACTGTTCAGAGCCCGGCTGATATACGTTGGTGATCTTGGTCAATGTTGTTGGTGATCCTTGAATTGCTGTGCGCTGCATGTAATGGAAGACACCTCTCATGCCTCCCATTTCTTCTCCGCCTCCAGCTCTTCCCGGTCCGCCGTGTACCAGGTGAGGCATAGGTGAACCGTGGCCTGTTGATTCTCCGGCGCTGTCCTTGTTGATAACCATAATGCGACCGTGCATAGCTGCCGTGTTAAGCACAATATCCTTCGCGAAGTCATTGTCGGCGGTGAACACCGAACTCACCAAACTTCCTTTACCCATCTTGGATAGTTCCGCCGCCGCGTCGGCGTCTTTATACGGCATGACCGTACTTACGGGGCCAAATGCTTCGATACTGTGTGGTTGTTCCTTTTTGAAAGGCTCGTCACAATAGAGTAGGGTAGTGGGCATGAACGCTCCCTTGTCCTTGTCCGCACCTTTTACTTCCATACTGTCATAGCCCCCGTATGCCAGTTCGCATACCTCCAATAACTCCCCTACACGCTCATTCACTTCTGTAACCTGCGCCTGGCCAACCAGGGGTCCCATCTTCACACCTTCTACGGCCGGATCGCCAAGCAATACCTTGTCCAACCTTGTTTTCAACGCTTTAATAGCGTCCTCCACATAAAGATCCGGTACCAGCGTTCTCCTGATGGCAGTACACTTTTGGCCCGCCTTTACGGTCATTTCCCTTGCAACTTCTTTAATAAAGAGATCAAACTCTTCGGTTCCAGGTGCTGCATCCAATCCCAGAATTGAGCAGTTCAGAGAATCTGCCTCCATATTGAATCGAATCGAATTATCGATTATATTGGACTGTGACTTTAGCATTCTGCCTGTAGATGCCGATCCTGTGAAGGTCACCACATCATTGAGTGTTACGTGGTCCAGTAAATCTCCTGCACTTCCGCAGATCAATTGCAAAGCCCCGTCGGGCAAGATCTTCGACTTGATGATTTCCTGAACCATCAGCTCCGTCAAAAAGGAAGTGACCGTTGCCGGCTTAACGATGGCCGGGAGACCCGCCAGGAGGTTGACCGCAATTTTTTCCAGCATGCCCCAGCAGGGAAAGTTAAAAGCATTGATATGCACTGCGCAGCCTTCCATCGGAACACAGATATGATGGCCGATGAAGGTCCCCTCCTTCGAAAGTGGTTCTGGATTGCCATCAACGTAAAACGTCTCATCAGGCATTTCCCGTCTTCCCTTACTCGCGTAGACGAACAAATTGCCAATACCTCCTTCTATATCTATCCAACTATCTACCTTGGTAGCTCCTGTTGCCGCACTTAGGGTATAGAATTGCTTTTTCTTTTCGGTGAGGTGAAGAGCCAGTGCTTTTAGCATTCTTCCCCTCTCATGAAAGGTCATTTTCCGAAGAACAGGACCGCCAACTGTTCGGGCGTAATTGAGCATTCCTTTGAAATCAAGGCCCTTTGAGGTTGCTGTGGCAATTTGATCACCGCTCACCGCATGAAAAAGAGGAGTTCCATCTCCTTCACCTTCAACCCATTTACCTTGAGCGTAGTTCTTCAGTTTACCCATGAATTCTTATTTTTGCGCGTTTGTAAGGAGATCAAAGGTAGACATTAATTGTCCAAACCCAAAAGAGGTAATGATCAGGTAAAATGGGAATCCAAAGTGTCAAAACAGCCAAGAACCAGCGGCAAATTCAGTTGTTCGAGCAGCACCTTTTGCAGGATGTTCGGGCAATGGAACGCATGCTCAATGAAGGTTGGTTTGATGATAAGGAGACGAGGATAGGCGCAGAACAGGAGCTGTGTATCATAGATAAGAATTACAGGCCGGCGCCCCTGAGTATGGAAATACTCAAAAAAGCAAATAATCCCAATTTCACAACGGAGTTCGCAAAGTTCAATGCTGAGATCAACCTGACTCCCAGGCCTTTTAGAAAATCATGCTTGAGGGACATGGAAGAAGAGATATCTGCTCTCCTGCTTGAATTCGCAAAAGTGGCCAGGAAGTTTGATGTAGAACCACTTCTGATTGGGATACTGCCAACAATGAGGAAGTTCGATATTACCATGGATAATCTAACGCCTGTTGATCGATATTTTGCCTTATGCAAGGCTATCAACAAGCTCCGTGGTGACGTGTATGAATTGAGGATCCGGGGAATTGATGAGCTCATTATGAAGCATGACTCACCGCTTCTGGAAGCGTGTAATACCGGATTCCAGGTCCACCTACAGGTGAATTCCAGGGATTTTGCCCATATGTACAATATAGCTCAGGCAATAACAGCTCCTGTCATGGCAGCTGCGGTTTCAGCACCTATCCTGTTTGGCAAACGCCTATGGAAAGAAACCCGTATTGCCCTTTTCCAGCAGTCTGTGGATACAAGGACAACCAGTGACCATCTCCGGGAATTCAGTCCAAGGGTAACCTTTGGGAACAAGTGGCTGGATAAATCCATATTGGAGATTTACAAGGAGGATATTGTTCGCTATAGGATTTTGCTTAGCACGGAGGTTACAGAGGACGTAATGGAAAAGATTGATTCGGGCGAGGTGCCAGAGCTCAAGGCTTTGAGTGTTCATAATTCCACAATATACCGATGGAATCGTCCCTGCTATGGAATTACGGAGGGGAAAGCGCATTTGAGAATTGAGAACAGAATATTGCCTTCCGGGCCTTCTGTTATAGACGAAATGGCTAACGCAGCGTTTTGGCTGGGATTAATGAATGGTTTCCGACATGAAATCAAGGATGTGACCAAGCTCATGGAATTTGATACAGCCAGGACAAACTTTGCCAACGCCGCGCAGCATGGATTAGATACCAAGTTCACCTGGTTTAATGGGAAAAAGGTTTCTGCTCCCAAACTCATTTTAAAAGAGCTAGTGCCTATTGCTGAAAAGGGGTTGAAGTACGCCAATATTGATTCCAGGGATATAGACAAATACCTGGGCGTAATACGAGAACGAGTTGAGTCGGGAATGACGGGCTCACAGTGGATGTTGAACTCTTATTCCAAATTGAGAAAGGAGACAACCAATGAAGACGTCCTGACAATCCTGACAGCGAGCACATTAAAAAATCAAAAGAAGAATACCCCGGTTCATAAATGGAAACCACCTAAGCTGGATGACGGGTTGAAAGTGGATCATCATACATTGCTGGTTGAAGAGTTTATGGATAGGGATTTATTCACGGTGCAGCCTGATGATATAGTTTCACTCGTCGCGGAGATAATGGATTGGCAGGAAGTACGTTATGTAGCGGTGGAGAATGATAAGGGTGATCTGGTGGGTTTGACAACCTCGAGAATGTTGCTCAGGCACTTCAACGGAGTTCATAGATTTGACCAGGAGCCTGTGCCCGTTAAAACTATAATGACCAGGAAGCCTATTACCATAGCACCAGATGCCACGATTAAGGAGGCTATGGATAAGCTGCAAAAACACAATATTGGGTGTTTGCCCGTGGTAAAGGGCAAGCGCCTGATTGGAATAATAACCGCTAATAGTTTTTTATATATCACAAAGCGCCTTTTATTAGGCTCTAAAAAAAGCAAATAAGATGGAAGATGAGTTTGTAATTGAAGACAGGGTGATTGGAAAATATAGAGGTGATCAGCCTGGAAAGCTATTTTTATGTGTAGCAGGTATCCACGGCAATGAAAGAACCGGAATTATTGCGCTACAACGCGTCTTTGCGTCTTTGGAAGAGCACAAGCCAAGCTTTGCAGGAAGAATGATAGCTGT
>DTRK01000075.1 GCA_012965955.1 Flavobacteriales bacterium | reverse complement strand
CAGGAGGGCAAACAGATGCAAAAACAAGGTATATAGCGCCTACCATCGTTGATGATGTCAAGCTGGATGATAAGTTGATGACAGAGGAAATATTTGGCCCTATACTACCCATTATTACTTATGACGAACTCGACGAAGCTATTAACATTGTCAATTCCAGGGAAAAGCCACTGGCTCTTTATCTTTTTGCAAAAAGCTGGAAGGTCAGAAACAGAATTCTCAACGAAACATCGTCAGGTGGTGTTTGTATTAACGAAACCATCATGAACTCAGGAAGTTCGGAACTCCCGTTTGGTGGGGTTGGTAACAGTGGCATGGGAGCTTATAATGGCAAAAACGGGTTCGACACGTTTACTCACCGCAAGGGGGTGATGACCAAGGTGTTTGCCTTTGATGTACAGCAGAAGTACCCGCCCTACACCAGTGGTAAAATGAGTTTTATTCGATTCGCCATAAGGCGCTTACTCGGCTAAGTCATGGAGGTACCAGCTTCAAAAATAGTTGAACTTTCGATCCCTGTTTTCTTCTTACTTATCGGCATAGAGTTGATCTTCAACAGGGCGCTGAAGAAGGATTATTACCGCATGAATGATGCCCTGTCCAGTCTCAGCAATGGGATTGGATCTGAGATAGTGGGAATATTCATGAAGACAATCCTCTTCATGGCCTACATTCATATTTTTGATAATTGGAAGTTCATTGACATGGGCACGGAATGGTGGTCATGGGCGATTTTGTTCATGGGGGTGGATTTCTTCTATTATTGGTTTCACCGCAAGAGCCATGAGGTCAATGCCATGTGGGCTGCGCATATTGTGCATCACTCCAGCGAAGAGTACAACCTCACCACAGCTTTGCGGCAGGCCTGGTTTCAGAATTCCTTCTCCTGGGTGTTTTATCTTCCTTTGGCCTTCATGGGGTTTAGCCCCGCGATGTTTGTCACGATAAAGTCCATCAATCTCGTTTACCAGTTTTGGATCCATACCAAGCTAATTGATAAGATGGGATTTCTGGAGTTATTCATGAATACGCCTTCTCATCACCGTGTACATCACGGGAAGAACCCCAAATACCTGGATAAGAACTATGCCGCCGTTTTTATCATTTGGGATAGAATGTTTGGCACGTTCCAGAAGGAGGAAGAAGAACCGGTTTACGGTATAACGAATACGTTAACCTCCTGGAATCCGGTATGGAGCAATTTCCATTACTGGAGTGAATTGTTCACTTTAGCTGCTAAGTGTTCTAAAGCCTCTGATAAGATTAAAGTATTTATTAAATCACCAGGATGGGCACCGGAGGAACTAGGTGGGTTTCATCATGCTTCTGAAGTGGACAAAGAGAACTACGAGAAATTCGATATTGAGGTTGGTGGCAGCGTAGGCACTTATTCATTCGTGCAGTTTGTTCCAACCTTGATCATTGCTGCCCTATTTCTATTTATGTCGCCTTTAATGAGTACCGTTGAAAAATACAGTCTTGCTGTTGTTGTTGTGTTTTCTATTATGAATTGCGGATTGTTATTTGAAAAGAGGAAGATAGCCTACGTCTTAGAGTTTATACGTTTTGGGGCGGTCTTTGGCTTATTGTGGCTGTTTCAGCAGCTGCCATACCACACCATCATATCGGTATTAACAGGAGTTTTTGTAACCTTTTCTGCTGTTTGGCTCTATACTCAACGTAAGCATTTTAGCAGTGCCGTTGGTAAGGGAAAACCAGTCTCTACTTAATTTGTATGAAAAGGACATTAAAAACCTTAAGTTTCGCTGCTCTGGCCTGTATATTAATAGGATGCCCATACACTTCATCAGTACCCATTGATGAACCCAATGTGAAAGTGGACAAGAAACTAATCGGTAAGTGGATTAAAACAAGCGATCTGTCAGCCGAAAACCCTGGTTTTTATGAGATTAATGAACATGACAAGTTTCTCTATATGATTACTGACAACTCTTATAGCTCCATGGACAGCACTTACTCGCAGGATATGTACATCTCACATATCACGGACATTGAAGGAACCTTATTTATGAATATGCAAAAAGATGGTACGGGAGACTACTACCTTCATAAAGTTGCTCTTGAGGGTAAGGAGCTGACCTTCATTGAAGTTACGGAGAACATTGACGAAAAATTCAACACCTCTGCAGAGCTGAAGGCTTTCATTGCAAAGTACATGCACTTAAGTTTCTTCTATACCAAGGAAGAGGTGCAGTACACCAAACAATAAGAAAATAATCCTGATTAAATGAAAAGTACTGGTCAAATATTTTCATTCGCATTTGTGGTAATAGCCCTGGCTGAGATTTACAGCCGCTATGCTGAGAATGACATGTTACACTGGGTAGCCAAGCCCTTGTTGATGCTTGTGTTATTGGCTTTCTTTTACGTGTCGCTGCAAGGGAGATCCAATAAGGTTACCAAGCTGATTACGTGGGGATTGGTGTTCTCCTGGGTAGGAGATGTACTGTTGATGTTTGAGAGTTCGGAGCAACCCCTGTTTTTTATGGGAGGGTTGGGTGCATTTTTAACCACTCACGTATTTTATATACTCGCTTTTAAAGCATCGGTCACAGATTCATCTAAGTCGATATTCAAGACCAGGATTATCGCCATTTTCCCCTTCATATTAATAGGGGGATACTTTTACTATGAGCTGTTCCCTGAGCTAGCGGAGCTGCGGATCCCAGTGGGGGTTTATACTGCAGTTATCGTGACCATGGTGATCTTCGCCTTAAATAGGATAGACTCTGTCAATGTGCATAGCTTCAGGTTGGTGTATTACGGCGCAATTATCTTCATGATGTCTGATCTGCTCCTCGCAATAGATAAGTTCCTGTTGCCCTTTGATCACGCAAGCGTCTACATCATTGGCACCTACATTTTGGCCCAGGGTCTGATTGTCAGTGGGGTGTTGGTGGAAACTTCTAAGGAGTAAGGCCTTTATTCCTTAACTTTCTGGATTATTCAGCATTCAATTTTGATGATTCACGATCTTACAGCTTTTGTTAAGCCAGCATTCTGTGGGCTTCTTCTATCTCTTGTCGCGCAGGCATCTCTACTTGCCCAGTGTGATTATGGAAAGCGTGAAGCCGCAACAACCGATGGTGTTTGTAACAGCAATCCATGGGTACTGGTCTTCGAGGATAATTTTGATGGCTATACTATAAATTTAAATAATTGGTCACCCGAATCCGGCGGTCGGCTTCAGGGGGCTCCGGGTCAGGAGTATTTGTCTCCTGAAAACGTGAGGGTTTCGAATGGAAAGCTCCATCTTGATGTAAAAGAAGAAACTGTGATACGGAAAGCGGTAAACTGGAAGCCAGAAACTGAGGTGCTAGAGGACAGTATTGTGAACCTTAGAAAATATTATTTTACTGCGGCAAGCCTTACCTCAAAAGAGGATTTTAGTTATGGTCGCTATGAAATTAGATGCAGAATCCCCCGAGGTAAAGGGTATTGGCCGGCATTCTGGACCTTTGGTGGCGATGGTGGATGGAATGAGATAGATGTATTCGAGTTTTGGGATTATTATGGGCCAGGTGGAACATTTAAACTCGATAAGTCTGTACGCCGTCATCGGACAAATACCCATTATGATTTTGAACAAGACGGTGGTCATGATAATTGCCCTAAGCATAAGTATCTTACCGACTTTTCAGTAGGGATGCACACTTTTGAACTTATCTGGACGCCTTATACCATTGAATGGATTGTAGATGGTAAATCGGTAAGAAAAAAGTTCAAATACTCTAAAGGTATAGGGCTTAATAAAATTGATTGTGAAAATTACAGGAAAGGTAAGAGATATAAGGTAGATAAAGCCTTCCCAACTCAGAAGATGAAAATTATCGTGAATGTAGCAGTTCGAACAAAAGGGGTGGTACCTAACGCCACTGATACATCCTTTCCAGGGGTAATGGATGTGGATTATATCAGGTACTATAAAAGGTAGCTGAGTCTTCCTTTGTATCCTGACAATTTGGAATCTAACTGTTATATCAAATGTGTCAGACCAATTTTATGGGTTATACAAGGCTATGTTCAATGATAGTATAGTTTCTTGTTTTTTGTTACGTTCCATTTGTGCAACAATTCAGCTTTTATATCCGAATCCTCCGGTTCTGATATTACATACCAGGATAGTATAGAGCAATTACCACTAACCCTGACAACACTCGAAGGTGATTTGGAAATCTCTTCCAATGCTGCTCTTTCACAGCTGTTGTGTTCAAAATTGGGTTCATCTGCGTAAGTGAATATGAAAATAACCGCTAGGATCAGAGGGTAATACAAAATCCTGTATGTCTTTGATATAATCT
>DTRK01000074.1 GCA_012965955.1 Flavobacteriales bacterium | reverse complement strand
AGGGCCTGGAACCTCGCTTATCTCTGCGTTACACTCTGGACAGCAAGTCGTCTCTTAAGGCTGCCTACACACATAACAATCAGTACATTCACCTGGCCTCTCTATCAAGCATTTCTCTTCCTACCGATGTTTGGGTGGGTGCTTCAGACAAGGTGAAGCCGTTGATCGGTGATCAATATGCGGTAGGGTATTTCAGAAACTTGCTTGACAACAGGTATGAAACCTCCGTTGAATTGTACTACAAAGACATGCAAAACCTTATTGAATATGAGGATGGGTTCATACCTGCAGATAATATTCAGGACAATGCCGACAATCACTTCACCACCGGTAAGGGAAATTCCTATGGAGCGGAATTTTTTCTTAAAAAACGCACCGGTAATTTAACTGGATGGGTCGGATATACCATCGCTAAGACCACCCGGCAGTTTGAGGAAATAAATGGCGGCGAGTCTTTCCCGGCAAAATATGACAGGACCCATGACGTTTCAGTTGTGGCAACCTACGATTTACAGAAAAAGGACACCAGGATAGTGAGTGATTCCTTAAAAGGTTGGAGCAAAATGAACGGTGGAATTGGCAATTGGTTCAGAACACGGCACTGGACATTTGGAGGCACATTTGTTTATGCCACAGGTAATTCGCTCACATTGCCCATTAGCAGATATATGTTCGAGGGGAACATAATAAGTGAGTACGGGCCAAGAAACTGGTACAGGATGATCCCTTATCATCGTGTAGATGTGTCAGTAACACTTAAAGGCAAAGAGCAAAAGCGTTATCAAAGCAGCTGGAATTTCTCGGTCTACAATATCTACAGCCGGGCAAATCCATATTTCATCTATTTCGACACGGATATTGATGTTGTTGAAGGCACTTTAGAAACGAAAGCTTATCAGGTTTCATTATTCCCGATATTGCCATCATTTACGTGGAATTTCAGTTTTTAATTTTTATGGGCATGAGCAATGAACGCTTAAATATCACCAGAACCTTTATCGGTCTTTTGATGGTTGTCATCTCATCGGGCTGCGAAAAAGAGATTACCGTTGAAGTTCCGGATTCAGAGGCCAGGCTGGTTATTGAAGGCCGAATTGAATCAGATGGAGTTAACAATATCCCGCCTATTGTTACACTTACCAAAACAACAGGGTATTTCAGCTCAACCTCTTTTTCCGAGCTGGCAAACTTACAGGTGCACAACGCAGAAATTAGCGTTACGGTCGACAATGCAACATACCCTCTGGAGGAGCTCTGTACTGCAAACATCGATCCCATCCTCCTTCCGTTGGTAGCAGACTTTCTTGGAGTGCCTGAGGAGGAGTTAGCGGCCTATAACTACTGTGTTTATACTGTACCCTTAGCAGATATTGTAAGTGGCAACTTCCTCAGTGGCGAAGTTGGTAAAACATACCATCTCACTGTGGTATCGGAAGGAGCAACCTACACTGCTAAAACCAAGATCCCCAGTCTGAATAGGTTGAACTCTTTGTGGTATGAAGAAGCACAAGCGGACACATTTGGTTATGCATGGGCCAATATGTCGGATCCTGATACGGTAGGAAACGCCTATAGGTGGTTTGCAAAGAGACTGAGCCGCAATGCTGCAGGTGAGCAAAAGGATGCGACCTTTTTGGCTCCTGCAGGTTCAGCATTCGAAGACAAATTTATCAATGGAATCACATTCGATTTTGCCTATGACAGAGGACACCGCCCAGGCGAACATGCTGAAGATGACCCAGCGGAACTCCCGCACTTCTTCAAAAAAAGCGATACGATAGTAGTAAAGTTCTGCACCATTGACATCAGTGTGTATCGGTTTTTGCGCATCTATGAGATAGAGGTAAACAGTGCGGGAAGTCCATTCGCCTCCCCTTCCACCATTCCAACCAACATTGAAGGCGGAGGCCTTGGTCTGTGGGCCGGTTACGGCGCCACGTATGATACTATCTTTGGGGTTGATTAGTTGAATTCATTAAGTTCGACAAATTGTTTGAAAGGGTATTGTTAATTTTGTGAATAGAAATTTAAGTGTGAGGGACGCACAGCAAACTAAATGAAGGAAATTTGGATATTATGAGTGAAGAAGCAGAGCACCACAAGTGTTTGATTATTGGTTCAGGGCCGGCTGGATATACGGCGGCAATTTATGCGGCAAGAGCAGCTATGAAGCCTTTGCTGTATCAGGGGACTGAACCAGGAGGACAGCTTATGATCACTACTGATGTGGAGAATTTCCCTGGTTATCCTGAAGGAATCATGGGGCCTGCAATGATGGAGGACCTGAAGAAACAAGCAGAACGATTTGAGACAGATGTGAGATTTGGTTTTGTTACGTCAGTGGACTTTTCAAGTTCACCACACAAGGTGGTCATAGATGAGAAAAAGACCATTACCGCTGATAGCGTCATTATTTCGACTGGAGCTTCAGCCAATTGGCTGGGGCTTGAATCAGAAATGCGGTTGAGAGACAATGGAGGCGGCGTATCTGCATGCGCGGTTTGCGATGGATTTTTCTACAAAGGCCAGGATGTAGTTTTAGTGGGAGGAGGCGACTCAGCTTGTGAGGAGGCATCTTACCTCTCCAAACTATGTTCAAAGGTTTATATGATTGTTAGGAAAGACCACTTTAGAGCATCTAAGATCATGCAGCAGCGGGTGCTGGAAAATGACAAAATAGAGGTGCTGTTCAACCATGAGACAAGAGAGGTGCTGGGGGATGATGCTGTGAAGGGTGTTCGTCTTTTCAATAATGTAACCAATGAGGAAAGGGAGATTGAGTGCACTGGATTTTTCGTGGCTATAGGACACATGCCAAACACAGAAATATTCAAGGACTTTCTTGAATTGGACGATGTGGGATATATCATCCACAAACCAGATAGTTCTGCCACCAATGTTGAAGGCGTATTCGTTTCAGGGGACGCAGCCGACAGCGTGTACAGGCAAGCAGTAACTGCTGCCGGTACTGGCTGCATGGCGGCACTGGATGCGGAAAGATGGCTTACGGAAAAAGGCCTGCACTAAGTGGGATTTGCGATTTTAGATTTACGATTTTACAGAGCACAATTGCTCCTTCATGAAATAACAATTCGTAAATTGTAACTCGTAAATTACTGATCCGTCATGAACTTCCTGGCCCATCTATTCCTTTCCGGCGACGATGATGAGCTCAAAGTGGGCAACTTCATCGGTGACTCGGTAAAGGGAAGGAATCTGTCAGCTTACCCGGCCAGAGTTCAGGATGGCATTAAAATGCACCGCAGCATAGACCGCTATACCGATACCCATCACATTGTCATGAACAGCAAGGTGCGCTTACGGCCGAAATACCATAAGTATGCGCCGGTGATCATTGATATGTTTTACGATCACTTTCTGGCCAGTCTATGGGGAGACTACTCAAAGGTCCCGTTAGAGCAATTTATTCAAGAAAGTCACTACTTACTTAATTCCAAAATTGACATCATGCCTGAGCGGACCCAGTTCATGCTGCCCTATATGATAAAAGGCAATTGGTTACTGGGCTATAGAGAGCTTACAGGCCTTGATCGTTCATTAACGGGCATGTCAAAGCGCAGCAGGTTTAAGTCCAATATGGAACACGCCGTGGCAGATCTTGAGCGGGATTATGAAAAGTATAAACAGGAATTTCAGGCGTTTTTCCCGGATATAATAGGCTTCGTAACAACATCGCCAAATAAATGTCAATAGGGCATTAATCTATTCCCACATGCCTCAGTCTAAGCGAAAAAATAATATCATGATGAAGCTGCTTTCACTGATAGTTCTTGCCACCTGCCTTTTATTCTCTACGGTAAAAAGTCAAAATCCATATTTCATTCCACCCCTGGATACTGGTGTCTGGGTCAACGGAGTGCGTACATTTGATTTGCTCATGGCCAATGCTACCACTGAGTTCATTGCGGGGTTGCAGACGCCAACTTCAGGATACAACGGTACTTTCCTCGGCCCCACATTGTACATTCACAAAGGAGACAGCGTCGCACTCAATGTCACCAATAATCTTGGGGAAAACACGACAACGCATTGGCATGGCCTGCACGTTCCTGCGATTATGGATGGCGGCCCCCACCAAATGATTGCTAATAATTCAACCTGGACCGCAACATTCAAAATGCGAAATCAAGCTTCTACCTTCTGGTACCACCCACACCATAAACCTGCCTTCTGGCAAGATCCTGACGGAACGGGAGGTCAGGTATATCGAGGCCTTGCAGCGATGATGATTGTCGAAGATGACAATTCCGATACGCTGATGATTCCGAACACTTATGGTATAGATGAAATTCCTATGATCATTCAGGAC
>DTRK01000073.1 GCA_012965955.1 Flavobacteriales bacterium | reverse complement strand
ATGTGATGATAAGGGGCAGATGTACATGCACATCAAAGCTTTTGAGTTGATGATGGAGAAAGGAACTTTGCCTTGTAACGTAAAATTCATGATAGAAGGGGAGGAAGAAGTTGGATCAGACAACCTTGGTGTATTCTGTACGGAGAATGGGGAGCGCTTGAAAGCAGACGTAGTGTTGATTTCGGATACGTCCATTATTGATAATGATGTACCATCCATCACTGTTGGCCTGAGAGGATTGAGCTATTTGGAGGTAGAGGTAACTGGGCCAAATCGCGATCTACATTCTGGAGTATATGGTGGAGCAGTAGCAAATCCAATTAACGTCTTGTGCGATATGATCGCCTCTTTAAAGGATGAAAACAACCGCATTGTCATTCCAGGATTCTATGACAACGTAGTGACAGTAAGTGCAGAGGAACGAGCAGAGATGGCTAAAGCACCATTTGATGAAGCGGCATTTAAGTCGGATCTCGAAATTGAAACTACATTTGGAGAATCCGGTTATTCTCCAAGTGAACATACTTCAATAAGGCCGTCATTGGATGTGAATGGAATATGGGGAGGATACATTGGAGAGGGCGCAAAAACGGTTCTGCCATCTAAAGCCTTTGCCAAGATATCGATGCGGTTGGTCCCCAATCAATCGTCGGGTGAGATAACGGAGCTCTTTACCAATCACTTCAACGCCATTGCTCCAAATCATGTGAAGGTAAAAGTGACACCGCACCATGGAGGAGAGCCCGTAGTTACTCCCACGGACTCTATCGCCTATCAAGCGGCGAGCAAAGCCATGGAGAGCACATTTGGAACAAAGCCTATTCCTGTGCGAGGAGGCGGCAGCATACCGATTGTGGCATTATTTGAAAATGAGTTGGGAATTAAGTCTGTACTCATGGGTTTTGGCCTTGATTCGGATGACATACATTCGCCAAACGAGCATTATGGGCTATTCAATTTCTTCAAAGGAATAGAGACCATCCCTCTATTTTTTAAGTATTTTGCAGAGATGAGCTCGAATTGATTAGACGGGCAAGCTACATTTCTTATATTCGTACAAGACTTATCGTCGATAATGTACGCCATCAAGTTCACACTCCTTTCTGCCTCCTCAAATAAGGTCTTCATCGCTGGTTTTAGCCTGCTTGCGGCGCTCATTGTGTCGTGTGCCCCATACAACACAAAAGATGATACGCCACCTGGTCTTCCGTTGCCGCGATCTTCAAATCAGATTATAGATTTTGCAGGGCCGGAGCAACTAGTGATGGATTTTGTGCAGGCTGTGGTCGGAATGAAATACAGACGTCTGATTCTTGAACCTTCTGATAGCCGCGACGCGCTTGCAATGGTAAGAGAATTTCTCGGCCGGGAACCCAACAATAAGGCACTGCTAAAAGATCTGGGGTTAGAGGTCGAATAATTTTGGAGCCCACAACACCTATACCAACTAAACGAAATCAAATCATTCAACAAATTGAACACGTCGGCATTATCAGTAATCCTTGTGCAATTGGTACTTTCAATGAGTTTTTGCAAGTCACCGGCACCCTCGACTGAGGTTGAAAGAGAGCAACATACCCAAGTGGATACTACAACTCATAAGCACACCAATAACCTGATCAACGAGACCAGTCCCTACCTGCTACAGCATGCTCACAACCCTGTGAACTGGTACGCTTGGGGGGCTGAAGCTCTGGAGAAAGCCAAGAGGGAAAATAAGTTGCTCATTATTAGCATTGGATATTCAGCTTGTCATTGGTGCCACGTCATGGAGCACGAGTGCTTTGAAGATGAGGAGGTGGCAAAAATGATGAATGATAATTTCGTTGCTATCAAGATTGACAGGGAGGAGCGGCCGGATATCGACCAGATATATATGAATGCGATCCATCTAATGGGGCAACGCGGAGGATGGCCACTGAATATGTTTGCACTCCCCGATGGTCAACCATTTACTGGAGGCACGTATTTTCCAAAGGCTCAATGGCTTGATATTCTCGAAAAAACGTCTAGTGCTTTTAGGCAAGACCCTCAGCAAGTATCTGCTTATGCGGCTGAACTCACCAAAAGGATAAAAGGCAGCGAATTGGTTCAGCTCAATAAGGAACCGGCAGATTTTACGGTGGAGATGCTAGAAGATATTGTAAAAACCTGGTCAACGCATTTCGATCATAAGGAAGGAGGTGGTAATCGCGCACCTAAATTCCCCATTCCCAATAATTACCAGTTTTTGCTGAGGTACGGCCATCTGAACGCGGATGAAAAAGTATTGGATCATGTAAAGCTCACCCTGGATAAAATTGCTTTCGGTGGGATTTACGATCATCTAGGCGGTGGTTTCGCGCGGTATTCTACTGATGCCCTCTGGAAGGTGCCTCACTTTGAGAAAATGCTATATGACAATGCGCAGTTGGTATCACTGTATACAGAGGCATATCAGCTAACGAAATCCCCTCTATACAAAAAGGTCGTTTATGAAACTCTTGAATTTGTAAAGCGGGAGCTAACTGATGAGGTAGGAGCGTTCTATTCAGCACTTGATGCAGATAGTGAAGGTGAAGAAGGGAAATTTTATGTCTGGGCAAAAGAAGAATTGAAGCTGGCTCTTGGAGATGACTATGAAATATTCCGTGACTACTACAATGTAAACACTATAGGCGCCTGGGAAGGGAATTACATTCTTCTGCGCAAGAAGCCTGATCAGGCAATTGCAGAACAGCACAAGATTTCTGTGGAACAATTGGATAAGATCATCTCTGGCTCTAAAGAGATATTGATGAAAATCAGGGATAACAGGATTCGTCCGGGCTTGGATGATAAGTCACTGACGTCATGGAATGCGCTTATGCTGAATGCGTATGTAGATGCTTATGATGTATTTGGAGAAACTTCTTTTCTGGATGAGGCACTGAAAAATGCTGAATTCATTGTATCAACCCAACTACGGGAGGACGGTGGGCTCAATCACAGCTATAAGAAAGGCAGAAGTACCATAAACGGATATCTGGAGGATTATGCATTTGTTATTGAGGGATTTATTGCTCTCTATCAGAGCACTTTTGATGAGAAATGGTTGACTTATTCAAGAGAGCTAATGGACTATTCCATTACCCATTTCTTTGATGAGTCAAGTGGGATGTTCTATTTTACATCTGATATCGACCCACCCTTGGTTGATAGGAAAATGGAGTTGAATGACAATGTTATTCCCGCTTCTAATTCTGCAATTGCAAAGTCGCTGTACATGCTTGGGCATTATTATTATAACGAAGCGTACACTAAAAAAGCGATTCAGATGTTGAATAACGTCAAGCTTCATATGAGTTCGTATCCATCAGGATATTCCAATTGGGGGATGTTGATGTTGCACGAGACATTTGAGTTTTTCGAAGTTGCGATTGTAGGAAAGGATGCTGGAATGCTTCGTGCTGAAATGGATATTGAATACCATCCCAATAAATTGTACATAGGTGCAAGAGAAAACAGCACTCTTCCATTATTGGAGAATAAATTTGTAGATCGGGAAACGATGATATATGTTTGCGTGAATAAAGCTTGCCAATTGCCTGTATCAGAGGTGGCCGGTGCGCTTCAGCAGCTAAAATAACCGATATGATTGAAAGTGATGCGGTGATAAAATTTGCAGTTGTGGGCCTGGGCCACATTGGGAAACGCCATGCGACCATGGTACAGGAACACCCTGAAGCAGAGCTGGTGGCCCTCGTGGATGTAATGTCGAAAGAGGACCTTGGACTCTCCGACTTGGATGTTCCTTTGTTTCCAGATGTGGAATCCATGCTGTCAGCTGGTATCGACCTTGACGTGGTTAATATATGTACCGCAAATGGCCTTCATTCAGCACAAGCCCTAAAGGCCTTAGAGCACAAGAAACACGTGGTTGTTGAGAAACCTCTTGGACTGTACACTGCAAATTGCGAGCAGGTTATTTCTACTGCGCTTAATGTTTCGAGGCAGGTTTTCTGTGTGATGCAAAACAGATATTCACCCCCTTCTATCTGGTTGAAGGGATTAATGGATGAAAAAAAGCTCGGCGAAATAAATATGGTACAGCTGAATTGCTACTGGAACCGTGGAGATCAATATTACAAGAAAGGAAGCTGGAAGGGGACTAAAGAGATGGATGGAGGATCACTATTTACGCAGTTCTCTCACTTCATCGACATGATGTATTGGTTGTTTGGGGATATCACTGACATCAATGCCAGGTTTGAAAATTTTGGACACAAGGATTCAACGGAATTTGAGGATTCGGGCTTTGTGACATTCAAATTTGTAAATGGTGGCATGGGAAGTTTAAATTACTCAACTGCAGTGTG
>DTRK01000072.1 GCA_012965955.1 Flavobacteriales bacterium | reverse complement strand
TCACAGCCGGTGCAAAAAAGGTAATCATTTCAGCCCCTCCAGGAGCAGGGAATATCAAATCTGTTGTAATGGGCATTAATGACGATATCCTGGATGGTAGTGAACATATTATCTCCAACGCATCATGTACGACGAACTGTGCAGCACCTATGATAAAAGTACTGGATGACAATTGGGGTGTTGACCACGGCTTCATTACCACAATCCATGCTTATACGGGAGACCAGCGTCTCCTCGATGCCCCTCATAAGGATTTAAGGCGCGCACGGGCTGCCGCACAGTCAATGATACCCACTACAACAGGAGCAGCCAAGGCAATTACCAAGATATTTCCTCACCTGGAGGGAAATCTGGGAGGATGCGGTATCAGGGTTCCCGTTCCCGATGGTTCATTGACGGATATAACATGCACGCTCAAAGCGGATGCTACCAATGAATCAATCAACGCGGCCTTTAAAAAGGCTGCTGAAGGGCCTTTAAGCGGAATACTGGAGTATACAGAGGACCCGATTGTTTCAATCGATATAGTGGGCAATGTACATTCATGTATTTTCGATGCACAACTGACATCTGTTTTGGGTAAGGTTGTAAAAATTGTTGGCTGGTACGATAATGAGACCGGCTACTCAAATCGCCTGGTAGATCTGATAAATAGGGTCGGTTAACTTAATTAGGAACCCAGAACAGCTGATTCGAATTCAGCAATCTTTTCTTTGAGCTCAGTAAGCTTTTCATTATCAGTAATTCCTTCCTTTTCATCAAAATGCTCGTGAAAGGAAGCCAGTGAAAAGCTGCCTGTGACTCGTGCGCCCATGTGTGGAAAGTAATTTTCCGCTATGCCTAATACGGTGCAGGCTCCGCGAGGTCCTGGAGAAGTACTCAATAACAAAACGGGCTTCTGCTGCCAAACCTTACCCTCCAAAACGGAGATCCAATCTATCAGGTTTTTGAAGACGGCGGTATAAGAACCGTTGTGCTCAGCTAACGAGACGATGAATCCGTCATACTCACTCATTATTCCCCTGAATCCAATGACTTGCTCTGGGACACCCTCCTCATCATGTCTGTCTGCACTGAATATTGGCAAGTCATATGGAATCATGTCAATGCGCTCAGACTCTGATTCATTGAGCAAGCTACTTGCAAAATCAACCAATTGTTTATTGATTGAAATCCTTTGATTCGTGGTGCCTATTGCCAGTATTCTCTTTGCCACTATTCGTATTTTTTAAGCTGCAACGTCTCCCCATCAAATACCGCGTATGTATTGTTGATGATCCAGTCGCCGAGGTTAATGTACCTGGATGAATCTGATAAGGCGATGTCATTAGGGACATGCCTATGCCCAAAGATGAAGTAATCAAAATGGGTTTTTTTGATTTGTTGCTTGGCAAAGATAATTTGGTGTTCATTCTCCTCTCCCAAGAATCTTAGGTTTCTTGTATCAACCCTACTCCTACGTGACCAGAAATTAGCAAGCGCAAAAGCCAGGTTGGGATGGATGCGTGCAAATAGCCATTGACAAACCTTGTTGGCAAATACGGCCTTGATGAACTTGTAGCCATAATCCCCGGGCCCTATTCCATCCCCGTGTCCAAGAAAAAATGTCTTGCCGCTGAACTCCCTGATTAGATTTTTGCGGTGGATTTCAACACCCAACTCCTCTTCCAAATAACCGAACATCCACATATCGTGATTACCTATGAAGACATGAACAGGGATGCCTGCGTCTGTGTACTCAGCGATTTTTCCGAGCAGTCTCACATATCCTTTAGGTACAACCGTTTTATATTCGAACCAGAAGTCGAAAAGGTCTCCCATCAGATACAGTTCAGTACAATCCTCCCTGATCTCATCGAGCCACTTAACGATAAGTTTTTCGCGCTGCCGGCTTTCTGCAAGATTCGGCATACCAAGGTGAAAATCAGATGCGAAATATATCTTCATCAGTGAGGTATATTTTTCAGCAACTCAAATGGGTTCAGTGCCGCAATATTGAAAACAAACCCGATGTTGTTATTATACACTGCATCAATACCGGTCGTCGTATAAATAGGAAAATATACCTCCAGTATATTTGGAATTACGGGGATTGCAACTCCGACGCCAACAATCAGTTCTTTGGCACTGCTGGAAGACCAGCCCAAGTCAGCATATACAGATAGGGGAATCCCAGGTATTGTTGAAGTCTGAAAGTTAACAGCAGTCAACCAGGTGTAGGCATTGGCCATATCCACCGGATTTTTAAACCCACCATCGTTACGAACAAACTGCGCACCCAGCATGCCACTGGTTTCTGACCTTCCGAGGAAGACATGATCGTACAAATAGTCTCTATTACCATGCATGGCGAAGGCAAATTTATTTTCCACATTGGGAAAGTCGTTGTAAAGGAACCTCCCTGAGAAAAACCGGATATCCAACCCCCTGCCTCTTCGATAGGAGACTTCGTAGTTGGCTTCCACCTGGGCTTTTACAAACGGCTCTTCCCCCTGAACCTGTCCCTGCTCAACACTCATTTCAATACCGTATGGATTTAGGGTGCGCCCGTTGGTATGGACAAATGCCAACTTCTTCACGCTGTAGTTACCTTCAGGATAATAGTTCACGTTGACTGCTCCTGAGTTGGTGTGCAATACCGCTCCAACATCGCTATTGGTGAACCAAATGTCGTAGCTGGAGAGAAGGAACTTGTTCACCACTTTTGTTCTTGCACTTTTATTCTTCAAAGTGAAACCCAGCTGAGCTTTCAGTTTGTTGGCTTGAATCGGGTTCCGGCCGTAATTGCCGTCGCCCAAAGCGGGCACAGCGGTATTGCCATTACTGTACCTGCTCCCACCTACCGTCAATCGAATGTTCTGAAATGGCGCACTTGATGGGAACCAGTTGTATCCCATTCGTGCAGAGCCCAGCATGGTTTGGGTCGAAGTACTGTAGAGTGGCATGAACGCATACTCTAACTGCCTGGCCGGAAAGACAGAATTGTACACCGCTAGCCCGGGCATGGCATGATCATATTCATTCCATCCTATAACCGGTGTCCAGAAAACCTGCGTCTTATTGGGATTCTCGATACTGGTAAGCACCTGCAATCTCAGTGGCTCCACTTTCTTAAACAACCCTGAAGTCTTGTAGGTGTTGTTTCTTCTATTCACTTCTGGGATATCCTTAGACCAATCAATCTTCAAGGCATCATAGTCTCCTACCGCGAACGCAACCTCGTCCTGGTCATCAATTGCCTCATACCAGGTTGTATTGGTCGCTTTGCCATCAACGATTCCTGATATAGTGAAGGGCACCTGCGTGTTGGTGACATTCTTCACCACAACATTGTATTTATCGTCGTCCTTTTCCGCTTTTACCAGTTTATAGTCGATGAGAGCATCTCCATTGATCAGATTGTCAAAGAACCAGGACAGGTCCCTGTCCGTTTCCTCTTCAAGGATAGCGCGCAAATCTTCCGGTTGGGGGTGCTTGAATTTCCAGGTGTCAAAATAGGTGCGCATAGCTCGATCCATAACATCAGCTCCTAAATAAGCCATTAGATAATCAAAAGCGAGAGCAGTTTTCCCGTAAACTATGGTTCCGTAATTGATGTAGGAATAATCAGCAGACTTCAACTCAATTGGCTGATCAAATCGTCGGCGGGCATTGAGCAAGTATCCCAAATAATAGGAATCTTTATGGTCAAAGGACTCCAGATCAAGCAGCGTACCACTTAAAAAGTTGCTTTGCCCCCCTATGAGATTTTGATCAGGATACTTGGTTTCAATGTACCTGTTTTCATTAAAGGAGTTGAGCCCTTCATCCATCCAGGGGTGGTCACGTTCGTTAGAACCTAATATCCCGTAGAACCAGTTGTGCCCCACTTCATGCATTATTACCATCTCCAGCGCAAATGCATTACCTGATGTGCCAATGACTGTCACATTAGGGTATTCCATCCCGCCACCTGCACTTAACGCTCCATCAACTGCCGTTGCATGCTGGTATGGGTAGTCTCCATTCCATAGGGAGTAATAATACACCGCATCGTTCATATATTCAATGGCATCCTTCCAAAGGTGTGCCTCCTCCTCAGTAAACATCACCCAGGTAGCTACCTTCCTCTTGCTATATGGCAGTTCTACCTCCCCTTTAAGGACATGCCAACGCTTATCAGCAAACCATCCAAAATCATGCACATTGGATTGGCGGAAGTGAAGGGTCTTGTTGTCAGAAGCTGAAGGTGGGAAGGTCAGGTCATCTATGGCAACATCCTGAGTCTTACGGCTGTCAGCATCCAGATTCTTGAGATATTCCTTCGTTTCTACCACCTTCATCTCCAGCCAATTTCTCTCCTGGTCACCTCCAATGAGGTCACCGGTAGCCCCCACCATATAATTCTGTGGCAGCGTTATGAACACATCGTAAGTTCCATATTC
>DTRK01000071.1:688-15071 GCA_012965955.1 Flavobacteriales bacterium | reverse complement strand
AATGAGAATGATCAGTATTTCAAGAACAGCATGAGTCTCATTGACTGGCTGCGTCAATTTTCCAAAGAGAAAGATGAGGTTTTTATCCGTGGATTCCTGGGCAAGATGCTCTTCTCTGGAGAAGAAAGCCTTAAAAACTGCGATGTACTCTCCGGAGGGGAGAAGGTGCGCTGCATGATTTCCAGGATGATGTTGGCAGAGGCCAATTTCCTAGTACTGGATGAGCCTACCAACCATCTTGATCTGGAGACTATCACAACCATGAACAATGCCCTGATCAAATATCCGGGAACGGTACTTTTCACTTCTCATGATCATGAATTCACGCAGACGGTTGCGAATCGAATAATAGAGATCGGCCCAGATGGATACATAGATAAAGAGATGAAATACGAGGAGTTTCTTGAAGACACAAGAACTCAGGCACAAAGGGAGCAACTCTGGAAATAGTTCCTATCTATTCCCAGCCATTTCTGCAAGTTTCTTTACAGTCTTCCAATTACGTGTCGTTGCCGACACTTTTAGTTTATTCTCGAAAAAATTGTTGTTCATCTTCCCCTTGCCATAACCATGGGCGGCATAGAAAAAAATATTCGCACCGTCAACAACATATTCTTCAGGGCTGTAATCTGCTTCAGCCAATTTACCTATGCAATCAGCATCGGGTTCTCTGTTTAAGAATGTCAGGTAGATCTTACTCACATCCTTACCGGCATCTTTTAGAAATGGGCAATTGTTCAAGACATATTCAAAGTCGGCAGGTTTCTTAACGATAACTGGCACGTCAAAGCCGAAGTACTTTTTGATATGTGATTCAATCGAACCTTGGAGTTCATCGATCGTTTCTGCGGACTTAAAGACAATATTTCCACTCTGAATATATGTTTCAACATCATGAAAGTTCTCTTTCTCCAGATAGTTGCGCAACTCATCCATCCTAATTTTCTTCTGGCCACCAACGTTGATGCCACGAAGCATGGCAATGCAGGATTCCATAGTTCAAATATTAATTCTCGGGATAACCGTTATCCACCCAGCATTGAATCAAGTCGATTTGATCCTGGGTAAGGAAGCCGTTCCTGGGCATTGTCTGATCTACCAGTACCTTTTTCTCAAAATTACCATTGGATATTGCCAGGGCCATTCCCGCATAAGAGGTAAACTCAGCCTGGGATGAGCCGGTTCCGTGGCAGGTGCTGGTGTTGCACTCTGCATTTATGATTGCAGATATACCATTATCATAAGTGGGTGTATCGCCATTGCAAGAAGGCGTCAACTTCTTGTCCTTACAACCGACCATGAAGGACATCAGTACAAGCAAACAGGGGTATAAACCTTTGCACATATCTCAAAAACGTAATTATTCAGCCAATAATATAAAATCTCCTTGAATATCCGATACATTAGTGGCCACCATGTGCAATCTCCTTTTCATATATATTAAAGAAACAAGTGGTGCGCAAATGCTGAACTTCCAGGGGAGCTACTTCTTCAAAAAGGAATTGTTTGATAAACACATATCCCAAGCGGGTGTACCATTCATGGAGTTGCTGTTTGCCATCGTGTTCCCACTCCTTAGAGGTAAGCAATTCGAGTTTCATCTTTCTGCATCCAGAATCGAATGCGTACCGCTCCGCAGCTTTAACCAACTTGCCCCCTATTCCATTTCCTTCATATTTAGGGGGGACTGACAGCATTCCGAACTTTGCAACACCGTCCCCCTCCACTATCAGGTGCACGCAAGCGATGATATCTCCTTTCCATTTCGCACCGATGACCTCTGAATTTTGAACTGCTTTCAGCAAAGCTTCAGCATTGGTCCTTTTGTACCCAGTCACCCAGAATTCCGCTTCAGCAACAGCATATACGGAGTTGATGAGTTCTTCAAGATCAGTAAGAGTATCGCCATGAACCTCTTCGACGCTCAGTAGCTCAATGGTAAGTTTCGATAAATCCACCCTTGATATTATTGGTCATAAAAAAAACCCTCCCTCCGCCAGTGGCGGTAAGAAGGGTTCCTTTATAAAAAAATTAGCCTATTTCCCTTTCAAGAAAACAAGTCCAGTTCTATTGTTCTCTACAATAGTCTTACCAGCAGGAAGATCGTCTAAAGCGCCAGCTTTAATCTCTTTGGCAAAGTAATAGATTGTTTGAGTACGTCCGCTTCCGCGAAGTTGAACATCTTTTGAGTGCAGGTAGTAAGTTTGTCCTCTGCTATTTACATGTGAATAAGCCATAACTTATAAATTTTGGTTAGTTAATAATAGATTAATATCTGTTTAAACAAACGTGCAGTAAAAATACTAAAATATCCTTGTGTACAAGGGTTTTTTAGAAAAAAATTTTCAGATAGGACTTTTGGGACGTTCTGATTGACGAAAAAACGCGATTTTGAGCCTGTTTTTGACGGTACAAACTCCCCAAATTAATGCGCCGAAATATTGAAAGTAATGGTAAATTTTGTGCCCTTTTCCGTGGACACACAGTTGACGTTTCCGCCCAATTGTTCGGTCAGCACATTGACGAGCTGCAAGCCCAGTGACTTTGAATTGGTGATGTCGTAGCCTTCGTGTAGTCCAACTCCATTGTCACCTATAGTAAGTTTGTGGCGTTCCCCATCCAGGTGAATCAGCTTAATATCAATTATCCCTTCTGATCTATCTTTAAATGCGTACTTGTAGCTGTTTGTGATGATCTCATTGAGAATCAATCCGAGTGGTACAGAAGTATCTATACCACACGATATCTGATCCAGATCGATACGATACTTCACTTTGCAACTATCCGTTTCATAGGCGTCAGCAACTGCCTGACAGAGATTCTCCACATAATCCTGAACGGGCACATTGCCAATGTCTTCAGAGCTATACAGTTTCTCATGCAGCAAGGCCATCGTGCCAATTCTACTTTGGCTGTTCTGCAGAATTTTGGAAACAGCTTCATTATCAACATTCTTGGCTTGCAGATTCAGCAGACTAGAGATCAGTTGAAGATTGTTCTGCACCCTGTGATGTACTTCCCTTAATAGGGTTTCTTTCTGTTTTACCGATTCTTCAAGCAATTTATTTTTTTCTTCCAGCTCCTTCTCGTGTTGAATAACCACCTTGATGCGATCCTGCAATTCACTCTGCAAGTACTTCTCTGTCTCCTTAAAATTCCTTTCCCGTACCTTAATTATTAGTGTAACCGTCAGTATCATACCCAGAGCACCCATTATGTAGAACCACCAGCTTTTCCAAAAAGGAGGACTTACATTGATTGTAGCCAGGCTTGTACTGGTCGTACAAGCATCTTCCGACAAACAAGCACGAACTCTAAAACGGTATTTCCCATCTTGCAGCTTTCTGTATACTACGGTAGTACTCTTCGTCCATGCTGACCAATCCTCGTCATATCCTTCCAATATATACTGATACCTAATGTTCTTGCCATTTTTAAAGCTTATCCCTTCATACTGAATCTCCAATCTGTGATTCCCATATTTCAGGTCCAGCTTCTTAGAAAAGTCAACCTTCTGGTCTCCGACCTGAACAGAAACGAGGTGAATGGCAGGGCCCCTATCCTCAATCGAATTATTATCAGGAATGTACTTTATCACTCCCCTAGTTGTTCCCAGCCAAATATTCCCGCTTTCATCAGTGAAAATTCCATTTTGGTTGAACTCACCATCTATACCATTGTCCTCATTCAACACATCTATACCCTCCATTCCACTCCACACTCGACTGATTCCTCCTCTATGCAACACCAGCAAGTTATCATACTTGTCACGCAAAATCCCCTGGCAATAATTAGATTCTAAGCCCGATGCTTTCAGCAGACTCACAGGCTCATCGCCATTTACCCGAATAATGCCTTTGCCATCCGTTGCCACCCAGATTCCCCCATCCACATCGGCACTGATTCCAATTATATTGACCACTGTTTCGCCAGTGTTGAGGATGTGCTGTTCAAACTTTCCGCTGCTGAAACGTGCAACGACCGATATGTTTGATGCAATCCAGATATTCTCGCCTTCTGCGTATAAACAGGAAATATTGTTAGACGGCAGGCCATCCTCCATAGTATAGGTTACGCTTCCTGATAAGTCGTAATTGACGTATCGGAGTCCTCCCTTGCTCGCAATCCAGATTCCATTTTTTACCGGGAGCAGGAAGTTGATATGGTACATTGGACCATTATCAGCCACATGAGTCAAGAATGATCCACCACTTCTGTAGTTCCATTTGTACACACCTTCACTTTCACTTCCTATCCATAAATTCCCATCTTCACCTTTTACAATGCTGGTAATCTTCTTCCCCTTCAATTCTGGAAAAACATATTGTGGATCATTCCAATTTCCGCTGCTTACCTTCATAAGACCGTCATCCACACCTATATAGAAGTCATCTCCCATCCCAATCAGAACATTAACGGTTTTAATTTTGTCCTCAACCTTAACAGAATAGAACTCCAGAAAATTCTCAAGAAATGAGCTCAGGCCTTGTCCGTAATGCCCAATCCAGATATTGCCTTCAGTATCATTGTACAAAGACCTTACTGAATTAGACAACAATCCGTTGGAGTCATCATAAAGTGTATGTTGCAATTTTACACTATCAAATCCTGGAGAAATCTTATACAATCCTTCACCCCCAGCAGAAATCCACAAGGACTTGTCTTTGGCTTCAATCAAAGCCTTTATGTTCTTGCGTTCATTGGTTTCCCAGAGCTTCATCTGATTGATATTACCACCCTTTTTCTTGCCAGGGTAAAACCAAACTCCGTTCTCCCTGGTTCCTATGTATAGTCCAACTGAGTCTTGGGCACGTACCAGAACATTGATTGGTTCTTCCCAATTCTCAATGATTTTCTTCTTAGGCAAAGATCTCCTGCCCCTCAGCTCACTGGCTTCAATGGAAAGAATACCACTGCCCGTGCCTAGTACCAGTTCATCGGGTGGAAGCATATTGATACTATTTATTTGCAGCTCGCCTTCATATTCTTGTAGATCAAAGGCTGTAACGCCAAGCTTAACATCAATCTTAACCAGTCCCTGATTAATCGTAGAGATCCAGGTATTTCTATACCTATCTTGAACAATCCCCGTAATACTGCCCGCTGCAACGATTGAATCGAAGACAACAGTATAGTCCCTGAGGTTGAGAAGTATAACACGTCCATCATTATAGCCATACCAAATCTTCGCTTCCTCGACGTGTTTGCTCACTTTGATTATACCGGGCTTCTCGGTATCACCTATTAAATCGATCTTTTTAAAGCTAACACCATTAAACTTCAGGAGTCCATCTTCTGTACCTACAAGGAGGTAACCGTCTTGGGCTTGATTAATCGTATAAATAAAATGCTGTTCAATACCCTGGCTTTGTCCATAAGACCTGAACCTATATGACTGTGCGCTCAGATTACTGAGTAAACTGAGAGATACAAGAAGCAAAAACAGTAACCGATGCATCTTTGGTTTCACTTACCAGATGATAATTTATACTGTAAATATAGAACTAGTAGTATATATGGAAGATAAAAAACTGGCAATCAGAGCGTATTGTCTGCTAAAGGATGAATAATTGAGTTAAAAATGCAACTTGATCACCTTATTGCCCTAACATTACAAAAGCTCCCCAAAATACCGGATTGGGATATTTTTTCTTAACCTCCTGTTGCGATGCCCTGAATGCTTCCTGCTTAGATGTTCCATCGTAAGAGAGCCATTTTTCATAAAACAAGACCATCAGTTCCTGGGTGGCGTTATCCTCAACTTGCCATAAACTCATAATCAATGCTTCGGTGCCTGCTGCCATGAATGCGCGCTGCAAGCCGTAAACTCCCTGTCCATTTAGCAACTCACCCAGTCCAGTTTCACACGCTGAAAGCACGACAAGTTCTGTCGTGGTTAGATCCATCTGCATGGCCTCATATGCTGAGAATACTCCATCTTCACTTTGGATTTCTTCTGGATCACTGGATGCAACCCCTGCTCCTGCTAGCATTACCCCAGATCGAAATAAGGGATTCTTATCTGCCCAATTCAAGGCTCTTTTCGCGAGTATTTCATCGTAATCCACTGGTCCGTCTAAAAAATATCCGTGGGTAGCGATGTGCAAAACGTCTGGATTGGCGACCCGTTTTAACTTTTCTTCTGTTGCTTCGGCCCATAGGTTCATGCCTACCTTCCAGCTATTTACCGCAAATGCCCTGGAGATATTCTCCGCTTCTGTCTTCGTACCGGGCAAATCAGGCAGATGACTATAGCCATACCTCTCAAG
This sequence comes from Flavobacteriales bacterium, assembly GCA_012965955.1. GTDB lineage: Bacteria > Bacteroidota > Bacteroidia > NORP154 > NORP154. The sequence goes on along the minus strand of DTRK01000071.1, from coordinate 8,802 downwards.
CGACCTTGTAGAACCCACGCCACCCTGTTTCTCATCCACCTGGCCCAGGTAATAGTTGGGGTACGCAAATATTTCAATTGTGGGTGTTGATCCTCTCTCCCTTAACGATTTCTTCGTGAAGTCTATTGAATTTGTTTGCAACACGATAGACAACTCATCAATTAAGTAGTTACCGGTTGCCATATTGTTCAACGTATATAAATTCAGTTTATGATAACAACCATCAGGGGTAAAGTACACTTTGCTTACTTCTTTTAACTTATTTTTTATCGGCTGCCAAAATCTCGCATATGAAGCATCATCTGTTTTCTGGTTCCAAATCGAGCGCCGATAATGATTGTAATACTCAGTTTCCATCGCTGCGCCATTCCTAATTACCACGATATCCGGAATGCTTGAGTTCCGATCTATGATAAGTGCTACATAATACACGCTATCGGTCCACACCTTATTATAATAATCGACACGTATCATCTCAACCAGCGCCTCACCCTCCTTAAGGTTTTTCGCCAAATCCTTCCAGGAAAGGGCCTTGCGAGGCGTCCCTAACTCGGATTCATACAGGCCCTGGTTCAGCTGGCTTTCCAGTTCAGCAGCGGCATGCTCCAATGCTATAATATCTATACTGTTTAATACACGTTGTTCCTCCGACATGGTATAGGCCGAAATCAGCGACTGCTTAGTAAGTTGCCATTCCTGAAATTTTTTAAGTAGCTCCTTGTTGGGGCTCGCCATTGCCTTCTCCCTTATACTTGCGACCTCGTTGAGGAGCATGGATTTGATCTCTAACTGAAGATTAAACATCTTGTCAATAAGCGCCGCCCTCCTCTTACCTTTGTTCTTCAGAACATCATCAATGACAAACGAATTATAGGTATCAAAGCGGTAGTTGACAGTGTGATAAAAAGCAGTTTTATCCTCCTCATTTAAATAGGGGAAGTACTTGTGTATGAGAAGTACATAGCCGTCCATCGCCTCCAAATAAAGCTGTTGGGCTTTATCCCGGTTGTCCATATCACGAAACACCTCTGCCAGGTTATAGGTCATATCAATGAAATCATAGTTCTCTTCCCCATACGCCTTTCTTGTAATAGACAAGGCCTGCTCAAGCATAAGGACTGCTTTGGAGTATTCTCCCTTTTGAGCATATAGAATTCCTGCTCCATTGAGGTACATGGCATATTTTGGGTGGTCTGTTCCAAGCGCTTGTTCAGTAATCTCAAGGCATTCTACATAGTTCTTCTCTGATTCATCCAGCATATTTGCAGCCTTGTAGAGAATGCCCAAATTGTTTAGCACATTTCCATAGGAATCATGACCAACACCTAGTTTCTCTTTGTAAATGTGCTTAGAAACGAGCAGCATTTGCTCTGCTTCAGCGTAGTAGCCCAATCCAAAATAGACCAGTCCCAAATTATTGACTGCGTTGGCATACTTAGGGTGCTCTGTACCGTAGAGTTTCTCTCTTAACTCAATAACTGTCGAAAAGAGGGCGATCGCTTCCTCTGTTCTTCCCATTATTCTATAGAGTTCACCCAGATTATTTAATGGGTTGGTATAGTCGGGGTGTTCCTTCAAACCAAGACGTTCATATATATCAATCGCTTTTCTATAGGAAGCCTCAGCTTCAGGAAACCGGGAGGCGGTTTTATACACCAGCGCCAGGTTATTCATCAGCCTTGCACTGTCCAGGGGTTTTGAAAGATTTGCTTGCAATAGAACAGCCAAAGATTCCTTGTATGTCTCCTCTGCTGTACTATGCCTACCCAGCTTCCAGTAAAGATGGGCTAGGTTATTCAATCCGGCTGATATTTCGGAAGCCTTGCTCCTTCCAATTCCTTTATAGTAGCCCAGTACATCATTCATTACTTGTTCAGCCTCCTGGTAGCGCCCCATGCCTTCGTACACTCTTCCCATATTGCCAAGTGCGTTCATATAATCGTCGCTCTGCTTGCCCTGTGTTTGTTCGAAATAATAAAGGAGCCCGTTGAACATCGCCTCGGCTACAGGGTACCTACCCATATTCACGTACATGATAGAGAAGTGAAAGTACATCATGGTGTATTCATAGCTGGAAACACCATAGCCCTTAGCAACAATTGGCAAAGCATACGATATATAAGGATCTGCCGTTTCATATTGCCCCATTTCGCAATAGGCCATTCCGAGATTATATGCGTACAGTCCATATTCGAAGCAGGTGTCACTTTTTGCGATTCCTATGCGATTGAGCGCAAGTTCATAATAGGTAGTGGCCTTTTCATTTTCATTTATTTCAGCATAGGCAACACCGATCAAATTCATCAATGAGGCATACTCCTCAGGGTATTCGTCCAGATGCTGCATACCTCCTGACAGGATCTTTGGAATCATCTGAAGAGCCTTTTTAGATTGATCGTTGTTCATGGCAACCCGGAATTTCTTTTCCAACGTTGTTTCCTGGGCAAGCAATTCAATGGAGGGAAATACCGCGCCAGCAACCAGCATGATCACCCAAAGCGTGGACTTTGAAATGCGCCGGTAACTAGAATAGCGATTCCACCTTTTGAACAAGGCAAATGTGTATAAGTATCTCACCCTTCACCCAAATCAGCAATTGACATCCATAAATTTGAGAAAATTCTGCTTATGATGCGCATAGTATTTATTCCTATCATTCTGTTACTGTCACTAACTGTTCATGCGCAGCACAATGTAATACTTAAAACAGGAGAAAAACTAAAGGGAGTGGTGCTTATGATTCAGCATGACACTCTGCACATGTCAGTGAACACAAACATGAAGTATATAGAGCTCAAGTACGTTAGCTCAATATTCTTTGATGAATACGTGGCCTATGATGGCAGGTTGCTTCTGGATGAAAACGTAAAGACCATGATGTCTGGTGAATACTTGATCGAATACCAAATGAAGGACAGAAACCTGGTCAAGCCACCAACGGTAAGCGTTGGCTCGGGAGACAAGGGGAAAGTGGTGGTGGAGGTAACAGTGAACCGCTCTGGCCTCGTAATGAATGCGGTACCTGGAATTACCGGATCAACTACCAGTAATGAATACTTATTGACCAAGGCTAAATTTGCGTCCCAGGGTGCAAGGTTTGACAAGTCCTTGGTAGCTCCGGTGGAACAAAAGGGCACCATTATTATTTCCTACTAAAAAGACAAAGGCACTTTAAACTTTCCAGCATTTATAAGGTCTATGTACCAGACTAAATTGAAGGAGATAATCCTCTTACGAATAAAATCATGAAATTATCCACCAAGAAAGTACATTGGGTTTACTTGGGCGTATTAATCGCCCTTGCGGCACTAATTGTTAACCCAACTGATTTATTGGCCCAGAGGGCAGGAGCACCCAAGGCACATCACAAGAAGGAACATCACAAAAAGGCTCACCATAAGAAAGCCCACAAAAAAAGGGTGGCTCACCACCACTATAGACACCTACCGAAAAGAGGTGTTGTGGTTAAAACTTTACCTACGGGAGCAGTAGTGATTAATCACAAAGGGTCCAAACTACATTTCCATAATGGAGTATTTTATAAACCCAAAGGAGTAGCGAGCTTCTCCGTTGTCAGGGCGCCAATTGGTGTCAGGATTAAAGTCCTGCCAGTTGGGCACAAGAAAATCGTGGTAGGAAAGAGGCCGTATGTATATTATTATGGTACGTTTTATGCCAAAACCAATGATTCAGAAATATATGAGGTGGTGAACGCGCCTATAGGTGCTGAAGTTGATGCACTGCCTGAAGGGTATGAAATGGAAGAAATTGACGGTGTTGTGTATTATACATTGGATGATGTAAAGTATATGGAGAAGGATACCGATGGAGAACCTGTCTACCACGTAGTTAAGTAAAGGTATTGTTAATCAGGAGATTAATGCCGTGGGAATTGCCCTGCGGCATTTTTTTGCCGTACTACCGGCTTTTTATCCACGCGCTTTTTTTCTTAGGTTTGATTGTAGCAAGATCGAAGATGAAGTGCCACCAATACCCATTTGTTCTTCTGCTATTAGCGTGTTTGGGCGCAATCTCCTGCGAATCGGGTAAGAAACCCAAGAAGCTGGAGTTGGATCCAGAAGCACATATTAAAGCGGAAGGAGAGCGCACCTTTGAAAGAGGAACGATTCTCGATCCACTTGCCATTCACGGGCGGGCGCCTGAGTCCTATGCGCTGTATTTACCTAAGGGCTATCTAACCGGTTACACCTGGCCTACAGTTTTGTTCTTTGATCCGAAAGGAAAGGGGAGCAAGCCATTAGAGCGATACAAAGATCTCGCCGATCAATTCGGTTTTATTTTAATTGGATCCAACTTCTCGAGAAATGGGAAGCCCATGGAAGAGGCTCTGGAGCACATCAACGCACTTAAGCACGACTTACCAGCGGGCATCAAGATAGATCCTTTCCGAATATTCCTGATTGGATTTTCAGGAGGGGCTAGAGTTGCAGTTGCTGATGCTATAGCCAACGCGGATGTGGCGGGAGTAGTAGGTTGCGGAGCGGGTTTCCCTCAGCTAAAGGAAAACGTTGAACTTTCCTTTAATTACATGGCAATGGTTGGCAGGCAGGATTTCAATTATGCAGAATTTGCCGTGCTGGATAAAGAGTTGAGTGCCAGGGGCTCTAACCATATCCTAATTGAATTTGAAGGCAAACATGCCTGGCCTAAGGATAAGCAAATGTTGGAGGCATTTAAATGGATGACCGTTTACTCCTACTCTCAAGGAGAAGTAATCGATATGGGCCTAATGGACTCACTGTATAAATCAGATGTTAAGCACCTCTTAAAAATCGAGAATTCGGAGGACCTCCGTTCGATAGTTCAGTTCTATAAAAAGATGATCTTTCTTTATAAAGGACTGGCGAAGGTAGAAGAACAGGAAAAACGACTTGAAATGTTAACGATCTCATCAGCGTACAAAGCTTATGAAAGCGAGCTGAAAACCGTGCTTGCAGAAGAGATGAAGTCAAGGAGTGAATATACAAGACAGATGGCCCAAAAGGACCATCAGTGGTGGGAAAAAGAGGTGGCCAAAATTAGAAAGGAGATAGAGAATCAATCAAACTTACTAGTAAAATACTCCAGGCAGCGGCTGCTGGCATATCTCAGTATCTCCAGCTTTATGCAAATAGAGGCCGCCCTTAACAGGGGGTTCTTACCGCAGGCCAAGAAATTGCTCTACATTTTGAATTTGGTGGATCCACAAAATCCAGATTACTACTATCTATCAGCGAAGCTGATGTTAAAGCAAGGTAAGAAGGAGCAGGCCGTTGAGTTGTTGAAGGAAGCTGCAAGATACGGCTTTGACGATTGGGAGACTTTGAATGATGAACGGATATTCGATCCCGTAAGGAGTTACCTAAATACGATTCAATAGACTATTCGAGTTTGGTAAGGTCGAGTTTCCCAACTTTCCCATTTCTACCCACTGCCCAGGCATACTTATTCCCCACGGCACACGCGAAATATCCTTTCTTCCCTATTGGAATCCATGTGTTTCCATGGTCCTTGCTCCATTCCGAGCCGGTTCTTCCGACTGTTAGCAGCAATTTAGCATCATTTGTGGCGGCAACGCATGACCTGTAGCCACGAGGCTGCTGCCCGGTGACGAGCTTCCAGGTAACACCTCCATCTGTAGTAGTCGCACAGTTGGCTGAGTTATTTGTTGAATCCAAATAAGATCCGCCCACTATTGTGCCGTTGTTGGGGGTGGTGAAGACTATAGAAAAGATACCGGCCGCATCACTACTTGTGAGTGGGGAGTCATAAATAGTCCACGTAAGGCCCTTATCGCCGGAAAACATCACTCTCGCTCTTGAACCTCCACCAGTGGCAATCCACACTGCTTCTTCTCCAACCATACAAATTCCTGTACCACTGGCTGCAAACCCTGCCTCTCCTTCAAGCGCATCTGGCAATCCACTCCTATCGATAGGTTGCCAGGTGTGTCCATCTTTAGTTCCAATTACATAAAACTTGCCTCCAAGTGGATCACTGTATGCTAAAGCGGTCTTTTCATCCCAAAAGGCAAAGCCATCGAAAAAGATGCCAAGTTCATAATTGATGTATTGGAGCTTCCAGGAAAGGCCTCCATCTGAGGTGTAATAGATCTTACACGTATCACCGGCCGATATCACCCATGCTCTATCACAATCCAAAGCATGGATATCTCTAAAATCCAACTTTGAGCAGCCCGGAATAAGGCTGGTGCGCCAATCTATGCCCCCATTACAGCTCCGCAACCAGGTGCCTTCGCTCCCACTTCCCCATATTATATTGTCATCTACTACGCATAACCCACGCAGACTTGACCTGCATACCTTGTCCACGGACACCCACTGGGTTTGGGCAAAACAATTTAAGCTAAGATATGTGAACAGAAATAAAAGCGCTTCGCGTAGAAGGATGCGCTTATCAATATTCAGAATCCTCGTATAGGTCATCTAACTCGACTGCATCATCGCCGTATACCTCCACATCATCATTGGAAAGCAGATAGGTGCTTCGCTCTCCAGCTACCCTTGAGAACAGTACCCTGTATTCAGCATCATTTTCATCAACCATGACTATCTCCACATTCCTTTCATTCTCCTTGGCTCGAAGATCTACGGAACATATAGGACAAAAGAAATCAATGAACTCTCCATTCTCAAACTTATATCCATCGTGGTGCTTTACCGAATAGCTTCCCACTTTGGGGCTAAGCAGTATCAAACCCCTTTGTTTCCTTTTGTTCTTGGTTGAAAAAATGACAAATCCACCGGCATTTAGGTGACCTTTGCACTTGGGACATAAATAGTCATTTCGCTTCATAGCATTGCTAATAATAGCTTTGAACAATATAAATATAAGAATAATATAATACGAGCTACCGCAAAAATGTTCCCCTTTTTAAGTTTTACTCACAAAAAGAATGCTCCCAGAAGCTTTTATGATGTTGCATTCTTTGTAATACCCAGATGGCCTATTAGTGCCCGCGGGTATAAAATCTATGCAAGTCACTACCTTATCTTTCATCTCCAATCGGATAGCTGTAAGCATAAGAAAGCAGAAGACTAAAAAGATCCTGCCTCAAGATGATGAATGAAAGGACTAAATCAATCATCAATGTCGATACCAACATACTCTGCAGGCCCATTTACAGGGTTGAGCCTTGCCACCACGTCATTTGGTAGCTGAACCGAATAATCCGACCAGCCCGGATCTGTAGGTGCACGCTCATCAGGGCGGTAATAATCTGTGGAGATAATTTGTGCGCCTGAAGAAAATGCCATGTTCATTCTTGAATAATCACCGCTCCTTGCTTCCCAGGTCCCTGCATCTGTACGTGTTCTTACCATATACCCTGCTTGAACAAGGCTTTGGATCGTATCTTGATTTGCGGCGGGATCGTCAAACTTGGTAAAAGCGGTTTCACCATCCCCGGGCTCTCCAAATATGAACATATTTCTACCCGTGAGTGCAGGATGCCCTGCAAGGTAGTCCGTTTTCTGTGCAGCAGATAACATCAACACAAAGTAGATAGTACCCCTGGATTCTGCCAATGTTGGCCATGCGCCTGCTAAAGCCGCTTCATTAGGAGTGGCATAAGTTCCCCTTAATTCATCTGGTGTAACAACCTGCCCTAAAGTTGCTCCAAACACAGAAGCAACCTCAGCATCCAAAGCATCAAATGAAGCAGCTGTATACGGAACCGGTGTCGTCATCAGTGGAATACCTGTATCTTTTGCCTCTACCATCACAATAAGTGGTAGGTGATTGGGATGAAGATTGGACCAATCTCTAATGGTCATTAAAGCAGAAAAAAAGGTCAGATGATGGGTTAGGTAGTCAATATCAGTGATATGAAGGACTTTCATCCCGGGATTCAGCAGTTGAGGTTCGTTGGAGGCTGTAGGCTCAAGAATGAGGATATTGCCCTGCCTGTCATAGTATGCACCTCCATTTGGATCATTATATATGTCTATCTCTATGCTGCGCATGTTGAAGGAGTCGAATTGAGTCGTAAGCGACTCATGCGTATAGTCGAGCTCCATGGGATCATTCCCCTGTATCGATCCTAACGTAATGAGGTAATCCAACAGAGGTTGGTAAGTCTTGAGCCGATAGCT
>DTRK01000071.1:0-671 GCA_012965955.1 Flavobacteriales bacterium | reverse complement strand
ATTGTGGCTGCCAATTGCCTGCAACTCGTTCATCCGCAGATTCTCAATGTCTGCAGAAGGTATGGGGGTTACTGTTGAGGTATCCTCAGGTATTATAGGCTCAACCAGTTCGGGATCGCCATCACACCCCTGTTGAATGGTGACACCAGCAAGTATTGCCAGGATCAAAATACCATAAAGCACTCTTCTCATATCAGACAAATATAATCAACGCAACAGAGGCTGAAATAGGAAATCATGAATTACATAGGGTCAAAAAATATCGCCCAACATTACGTTGAACGGGACCTATCACTCGGTTAATAACCTTTCAGTGACTTTTCATAACTTCTGAGGAGTAAACCATATTTCCCTCTTTATCTCTCAATACAATATAATAGACACCCCTATGCTGGCTGATTATATCAACGTGATTTTGGCCTGTAGAGATCGGCTCAGACAGAATTCTCTGACCAATAGCATTATATACCTCCATGATTGACGCATTCACCTCCGTATCAAGTTCAATGGTAAATTCACCTGAGCTTGGATTTGGATACACATCCACACCTTGTGTATTGGCATGATCCTCAATTCCAACCGGATTTGCGTTGATGTACTCAACAGCCCATACATTCTTCCAGTCATTATCAGTTCTAATAGTAGCTACGGGATACCTTACGCCTTTCGCG
>DTRK01000070.1 GCA_012965955.1 Flavobacteriales bacterium | reverse complement strand
GTTGGAGTAGCGGTGAATGCACTGTGGCCCAGAACGGTCATCTCTACTGCGGCTATTAAAAATCTGCCTGGCGGCGAAGATTTTGCAGATCGTGCAAGGACCCCCAACATCGTAAGCGATGCAGCCTATTACATTCTAAAGCGTGATGCAAAAGAATGCACTGGCAACTACTTTATTGATGATGAAGTATTGAAGGAGGAGGGAATCACGGATTTGTTGTCTTACTCGGTCAATCCAGATGTGCACCCTTTACCAGATTTCTTTATCTAAGGCGGCTTTCTAAGAGTTACTTTGATCTTGCCTTAAAAGACCAGGTCAATTTAAAGCGAGCTACTTCTTCCCCTGATTCGTCTGTGCCAACGCTAAGACAGGTCACTGTTTCTCCTTCTCCCGTTTCTTTAGTTTTAGCGACGGCCTGGAATACGGTGGGTCCATCATTGCAAATAAACGAGATAAGACCTACGGCCTTTTTGCTGAATTCTCCTTCAATGCCTTGAACCAGCATCGCAACAGAAGGTGTTTGGCCGTAAGTAGCAGCCACTCCCAAGGCCCCTGTACTCATTTCTGCAGCCATGGCCAGGCACGCAAAATACATAGACCGAAATGGATTCTTTGTAAGGTATTTATACGGAATAGTAACAACACATTTTTCGGTCGTGAGCTCTCGAACCCTTAATCCAGCCAGATACCCCATTGGTAGATCTTTTAGCAAGAACAATCTGAATTTTAAACTGTTCGTTGCCATTTTCATGAATGACTGTGCAGATTTACTCACTTCCATCGCTTAAATTTTCTTTTACAATACCCGTTTATTGAGAGCGCCAAAGTACTATAAATCAATCAAAATTCACTTTTGGTTGTTGATAAGTCCTTGAACTTAAACCGATCACGGCGTTTCCTTTGTATAGATTTGCCAGAGACAATCGGTAAATTGATAAAGAAAAGAGATATATTATTCGTCTGCTTATTGGGATTTGTAGCGGTGTTTTCTAATTCCAGTGGCGCAGATATAAATGATTATAGAAACCAATTTTACCTGGCTAAGTCCTATCTGGCGAGAGGTGAAACTGAAAAAGCGCTTCCACTTTACAGAGAGTTATATGCTGTCGACTCCACAAACTCCAATATTTCTTATCTCTTAGGTGTTTGTTATACCGAAGAGAAGGTACCGTCGAAGAAGTCAATTTACCATCTGGAAAAAGGCGCATCCAATGTGTCCGTTGATTACGATCCCGGCCTGCACACTGAACAGAGCGCACCAATATTTGCCTGGTACTATCTTACGATTGCCTACAGTCAAAACGGATATTGTGCCGAGGCCATTCAAGCTGCTAAAAACTTCAGGCACCTTTATGGAGAATACAAGAACGATTTTTATACAATTGATGCAATGCGTTGGGTGAAGCGCTGCAATAGTGCCCTTCTGTCAACTGCACCATCGTTAGAGGATGAAACAGTTCCCCTTTCGGAAAGAAAAGTGGTTACCAAGACCATTGAGTACTCAACTAAAACGCCGCTATATGCTGTTCAGGTAGGTGCATTTTCTCGGTTCTCACCAATGTGGAAATTCGATAAGTTAAGCAATGTAGATGCTTTCATGGATCGAGATGGAATGATTCGCTACATAATAGGGCATCTTACCTATGTCTCACAAGCTAACATACTGCTCAAAGCGGTATGGGCCGCTGGCTATGCAGATGCGTTTATTGTGGATATCAATTCAACGAGGGGAGGCCGGGAGGATCAGTACACCGAGGCCATTGTCAGTGTGGACGATGTATCATTTAAAGCCAAGATCTCGGGCAAAGTTGATTACCGGGTACAGGTAGGTGCATTTAGGGAAACTATACCCGAAGCCCTGGTCCAATTGTACCTCAGCCTGGAAGGGATCAAAGAGAATGTATCAAACGGGCTTACCTCCTTGACTGTAGGTTCTTATGGTGATTATGAGGCAGCCGCTTATCAACGAAGGATGCTTGAGAACATGGGAATCTACGGAGCTTTCGTGGTTGCCTACAATTATTCCAGAAAAATACCACTTGATGAAGCCAATCACTATGTTCGGGGCAGCGAAATACCAGGGTTGGATTGAGGACTGTGTGCCAAGTTCAACTATGCAGTCCAGGGTAAAACGGTGCATGGTAGATATTGGTAATTTTTATCTTGGATTCTAAGTTTTGCTGAGTTACTTTTGCCGCCGTGGTTTTTAAGTCCGTTGTTGTGGGCTTGAAATAATAGGGAATCCGGTGAAAGTCCGGAGCATTTCCCGATGCTGTAATCTCATTAAGAGTTTCAACATCTTTGGCCACTGTCCCGGCACAGTGCGGGGTGGGAAGGCGTTGAAGCGGAGTAAGCCAGAAGACCTGCCACTTGTGCTCTCTTGAGAAGAGCATTTTTAGTATTCAATGCTTTCGGGTAAAAGGCTTAGAGTGGGTCTTACAATTTAACACGATCCTTCTTTCATTTTATTCTGTTAGTTAGTTTCTTAAAATAACTCAATAAAGCTATGAGACGACAACTACTTGCACTGGTCTGCACGGGGATAATTTCTTTATCATCTATTGCGCAGGTAAACTATGTGCATCAGGTCATTTATCTGAATGAAGGGCAATATGACTATTTGAATCAAGTACAGATAAGTCCGGTTACCTTAGGCAGCTATGATGTGCTTGCTGACAACTATACTGAATTTGAACAGATAGGTGGGGCTAAGTTTGGAACGGATGTACTGATTGATGGGGACTTTATCTATGTTGCTGCTGATTCACTTATGCTGAAGTACGACAAGAATACATTGGCCCTGGATGGCTCTGTAATAGTTGAAGGTATTCGCAAGATGGCTATATGGAACAACGAGATTCTTGTTACGATCGGTGAATCAGTAGCACACAATGCTTATTTCAGGGCATTTGACAAGAATACATTGGCATTTATTTATGAACTGGATACACTGAACGGGCCTTCGTATTCAACTGAGGGAATAGTCGTATTGAATGACACCGCCTATATCACGGTAAGCAATGCTTTCGAGTGGGGCAATACGAAAGGCTATATTGGTTTAGTTGATTTGAATAATCAGACTTACATGGATGAAGTAGATATCAGTCCTGATGGTTTGAACCCTGACAACCTTATGATTAGTGGCACCACGTTGTATACACTGAATAACAAGGATTGGACAAACAGCTCAATCACCCAGTTCAACTGCCTTGACAGAACGTTCCTGACTACAAATTTGTCCGCGCCCTCTGGGTGTGGAGCATCTGTTTTTGCGGATAATAATATCTTTTATCACAGATATGATTATGACATAAATTGGACAGACACCAACGCAACTTTGAACTTGTTCAATATTACGGATCAGAGTATCGATACTATTTATCCAAATCTGAAAAATGTCTATGGTATGGCAGACGACCCAATCAATGGTCAAATCTACCTTACAACAACAGACTTCTTCTCGTCCGGGATGGCTTATACGATGGACTACACTGGAACTCTAACTGATTCGTTTGCGGTTGGTATTTCACCAGGTAATATTGCTTTAGATGTTCGGGATTTGGTCGGCGTCAACGAAGTTATGGGAGAAGGGCAATTTTCCGTTCACCCCAACCCATCTTCTTCAGTGTTGTATATTGAGGCGGAAGATGGTTCTGAAGCATATTCGCTGAGGATAACTGATATTGATGGAAGACGGGTGTATAGTGATGTCACAAATCACTCGGCCAGGAGGGCTGTTGATATTGAAAACTGGCCCGCTGGCGTATATATGATATACATTGACGCTATCAAAGGAAGGTCGAGTTATAAGATCGTAAAATACTAATTCCAATGTCCTCCCGGCATAAAGCAGGTGTGACTTCATACAAATGATATGCAGAATATTATTAACCCACGTTTCGGAACCTTAATAATTATTGTATTGGTAGCGGCTTTCAGTAGATTGATACCGCATATCCCAAACGTTACCCCAATTGCAGCAATGGCTCTTTTTGGAGGCGCGTATTTCGCAAATAAAAAAATGGCATTCATTGTTCCTCTTGTTGCCATGTTATTGAGTGATGTTGCGCTACGCCTCATTGCAGGCTATGAGCTGTTCACCTCAATGAGAGTGGTTCTCTACGGAACCTTCGCGTTAATAACACTGATCGGTTTACAATTGCGTGGCAGGTTCAGCGGCCCAAAAACACTTGTTGCTTCTCTGCTGGCTTCTGTGTTGTTCTTCGCTGCATCCAATTTTGCGGTCTGGGCGTTGGGCCAGGGAATGGTATTTCCAATAACTGCTAAAGGCCTGCTGGCTTGTTATGAAGTGGCGATCCCGTTCTTTAGAAATACGGTATTGGGGGATCTCATGTTCGTGACCATCTTATTTGGTGGATTTGAACTGGCGCAATACAAGTTTCCTGCTCTGTCAAAAGTGGATGCATAAACCAGGTAACTGTCTCCCGGCTTCG
>DTRK01000069.1 GCA_012965955.1 Flavobacteriales bacterium | reverse complement strand
ATGTAATTCTACATCTCTGATAGTTTGCTGGACGGCTGCTCCGATGCTCTGTCCATACATTTTTTGCCCGAGGTTGCGATAGAACTCCCTGGTATAAGTATGCAATGCAGGAGCTTCGCCAAAATCAACGGTTGCTAAAAAAGCTATGGTACCTCTGGGGTGGATAATCCAGGTCTCGCTATTACTGGTATAAGTCGGCTGATAAATGTCACCTACCAGGCAGGAGTTGGCTATTAAAAGTGGGTACTTCCCATTTGTATTTTGATATACTCCCGGTTCATCAATGTTCTGGTCGAACCCGCTTCCGGAAGCATGGCCAAAAAATGTCATAATGCTCACTCCGCCATTTATTAGATCTCTGATAGAATCAGATGCTGTGATTTGTATAGGTGCCGAGGAGTTCTTGTTAAACTGGTGAATGCGCCCACCGAACAGGGAGTCCTCGATAAGTACTTCATAGGAGCCTAAATACCCCTTGAATGTCGTGTGTTCTGTGCCGTTTCCTCCTGCGAAATGCAATATTTGCTTTTTCCATTCCTCCAGTTCAATTAACTGGTCCATGTCCAGATCAGGCTGATATTCAACCTGGTTTCTGTCGAATTCAATAATCTTATTTAGGTATTCTGCAACATCTTCTCCGGAGTTGGCGGCCAGTCTTCCCGTAGGTATTGCCGGAGAGAACAAGGTCCCGTCAAGTCCTGCCGTTAGCAATACGTCTGAAGATGGCCAGCCGTATGTCGGTACCAACACCCTGGTGTAATACCCATAGGTTGATCTACTTTTGTTGAAGGAAACCCCTTTGCCTAGTAAGAACAAATTCTGAGGCTTTGTTGGCCAGGTTAATGCATATTCTGCAAATCCCCTGATTGCCATAGGGTTTTTACGAATTCCAAACGCAAATTGGTCATACAACTCATCGATATCAGCCCCAATAACATCGTGGTTACCTCCATTAGGTGATTTTCTGTAGGCGATGTACTCCTCCACATAGTCAATACCAGCCAGGGATGTTCTTAACTTCTTGTTGAACACAATGAGATAAGCCATATCATTGGCCATAGACGAATAATCGGTAAATTTTCCATCGTTGTTTAAGCCAACGGAGGCCAGAGCTGTGATAGATATGATTTGGCCTTCATTAAATAAGAAACATTGTTTGTCCCCTCCGGCATTAGGGACCAGCACTTCATGTGAAGCCCCAGTGCCGCCAACTGCGATACGGCGATTGTTGCTCAGATCATACAACCATACTATTTCTCCCTGGTCGTCAAAATTTGTGAAGTTGAGATAGGCGGTATCTCCAATCCCTGCATCTGCAATTCGCATGTTCATTTGGGAAGCGCTCCCAAGGCTCAATGTGTGAGGATATTCGATGGCTGCAAAAGCCACGGTATTTCGATCATTTGAGCCTTGCTGGGCCGTAAACGTGAAGTTGGTTGTCGGTGAACCAAGGTTAGCGGGAGTCACCGCATAATTTAGCTTACCTACCTCTATTCCACTCAAATTGAGGGTTGATCCAGCTCCAGCAACGTTGACTACTACAATGTGGTTCTGAAGATTGTTCCCAATTACAGATGCCGTTGCTATAGCTGTTGGCCCAGCCGCATATGCATTTGATGTTGGTATGGTTACCGTGTGGGTTGAACTGGTGAAGGTAGGTCCCGTCCATCCCTGACCCTCAGTGAATTCTGGCTCATATAACGCAGTGGTGGCTGAAAGGACATAGCGCCCATTAGAAGGTTGGCTGAGCTGATCTACCCTTGATTCAAACATGAAATAGTCCGCCGTGGTTTTACCTGTGAAGTTCATGTTCGCCAACGGCGCCAGCCGACGATTGGGGGTGGCGTTGTTCCATGTCAGGTAGTAGGTAGCTGTGTCGGTAAATAAGCTAACGTTAGGATTGGCATGCCACTCAGGGTAGGAGTAATAAGAAGCATCCAGCCATCCGGTATTTTTTTCAGCGTAGAATTCAATGTAGTCGCCGGCCACCATGGGGGAGCTGTTTGGCCCTGCTCCTTCGACATGGATATATAATTCCTGTCCTCTTCCGAAAATCTGAAAATCCTTGCGATTAATGCTGTTTAAGGGGAGCCCTGCAAATTGCGCTGCATTTTGAAGTGTGGCATAATCGATTCGGTAGACTCCATCAGCCACCACCTTGAACTTGTAGTATGATTTATTGTAGTCGACCCATTGATTAGTAAGCTGACTGAACCCGGAAAACGAGATCAGGATGCACAGAATGGTATAAAGTGCCTTGTTCAAAGCGTGTCGCTTTTTTCTGTTTTATTGATGTCGATTTTTAGTGAGAATACGTTAGACAGCAGTCCGACGGATTGGCCGATATTGGTTAGTGCATAGTCAATATGAAGTGATTTGATTTTCACACCCAAGCCCATACTGGGTTGCATTGTATACCGCTCTTCCTGATCCAGGTTCTGCACCTTCTGTATATATCCAACTCCGCCTCTAAGAAAGGCAAATCCGCCATATCCCAGTTCAAGTCCCATATGTGGGTCAACGCTAGTTGGTTTACCGCTTATTAATACGTTCCTCTTACCATCAAAGGTTACATCTAAATCAACTTCAGTATAAAGTGAAAATTTTTCTGAGAAGGAGAATTTTTTGCCGGCAGCTAATAAAAGTTTGGGTAAGGTAACTTCCAGGGAGTTCTCAGGTATCTCGTTTCCCGTAATTGTGAATACATCAGCAAGTTTCTCTGTATTGAAGCTCCAGGCGTTAAATGTAGATGTGGCATCGCGTCCTACCGCTCCAAATTTCCAGGTGCCCATCTGAAACTGCGCTCCTATATCCAGTCCAAATCCCCAGGCGGTAGCGTAGTCTCCCACCTTTCGATGAACTACTTTGGCGTTGCCACCATAAGTCAACCCTTCAAGTTTGGACTTCTTGGCATAGGAGAAGATAAAGGCATAATCAGCTGCGGAAAACGATTTGATCCGGTCGTAATTGATATTACCCTCGGCATCAATAAGCTCAGACGTATCGGGTATGTCATCTACCCCCAATCTTAAAAGAGGGGTAAAACCGATTACGGTTGTTTCGTCGATACGTGCTGCAAGGGCACCATAATCATACTTGGCTATACCAGCGAAGTATTCATTGTGCATATAACCAATCTGAAGATCTGTGGTCAGTCCATTCAAGCCCGCCGGATTCCAATATCCAGCAGTGACGTCGTTTACATTGGCAATGCTTGCATTGGCCATCGCCAATGACCTTGCGCCGACTCCTATATTTAAAAACTCATTGCTGTACTTAGGAGCTTGCGCCAACGCTGATCCCGCCAAAAGCAGGCAGCCTAAAGCAGGGATGGAGAGATTTTTATACATTCCAGGCATTTGCCGATACAAAAATTGAAAATCTGCAGTTTTATACTCTATGATGAAAGATAACTTATTAACATCTAATCAGAGGAATTATTATGTGATTTTACGAAAATTCGGCGAATGAATCTCGAATAAGGATACTTTTGTACAATATACGACAATGTCATTGAAATCTCATATACCGAATCTGCTCACCTGCGTGAATTTACTCTGTGGGTGTCTGGCCGTCATTTGTGCCCTGAATCCAGATACATACCAGATGCAGATGGCAACCTACTTGATTTGGTTAGCGGCATTTTTTGACTTTTTAGATGGAATGTCAGCCAGATTGTTGAAGAGCTACTCTCAACTGGGTAAACAGCTGGACTCTTTGGCAGATATGGTGAGCTTCGGTGTAGCTCCGGGAATGGTTCTATATGCATTAATTCAGGAGAAAGCTAACGTAGGTGAGGAATGGATTGCCTATTTCGCCCTTGTTATCCCCGTGTTTTCAGCATTGCGCCTGGCGATCTTTAACATTGATGAAAGCCAAAGCGATTCTTTTAGAGGATTGCCAACACCGGCCAATGCGCTTTTGATTGGCTCTCTTCCCCTATTATTTGAGAGGGGCCACGCTGGGATAACAGAAATTATCCAAGCACCTTCAATAATGGCGGGAATTGGCATCGCGTTGTCACTGCTCCTTGTATCGAAGGTTGGTATGTTTTCTCTTAAGGTGAAATCTTTTCGGTGGAAAGGGAACCAGTTGGTATACGTCTTCTTAATCGTAGCAGCTGTAATTTTGTTGGTGCTCCCTTATTCCGCATTGCCAATTATTGTACTTTTGTACATCGTTATTTCGGTATTGCAATCACTGTTTTTTAAACGTAAAAAGACCTAATTCCACAGGATGAACTACAAAGCGGAAATCGACATTATGCCCTTGAAGGCCCTTCTTGATCCTCAGGGCAAGGCGGTAAGTGCAAGCATGACTAACCTCGGCTTGCCGGAAGTTGGTGAAGTGCGCATTGGTAAGCATATCACGTTGACTGTTGAGGCTGCTACTGAGACCGAAGCTTCGGCAAAAGTGGATGAAGCATGCAAGAAACTCCTCGCCAATGAGATTATGGAGAGTTATGAATTCCACCTGACCGAGGTCTAAATATTTGGATTAAGACAATTTATTTCTAAACCTTGGCCAAGAGAAAGCTCCAACAATACGCGGAGGTCAATACATTCTCAAACGTTATTCAGCCTTCGTATGACCTTGTTCAGAAAGGCCATCCTCTCCGGGGGAATTGGGCACAGAACCACTTTCACAATGACCACCCCATCGTACTTGAGTTGGGCTGTGGAAAGGGGGAACACACGATAGATCTGGCGGAGAAATATCCCGAAAAAAACTTCATCGGAGTCGATCTTAAAGCCGCGCGAATTTGGACTGGGAGCAAGTACGCGCTTGAAAATGACCTGGCTAATGTGGCATTTCTCAGAATTGATATCCGTGCACTTCACCAGTTGTTTGATCAGGATGAGGTCGATGAAATTTGGATCACCTTCCCAGATCCCCAGCCGAAAGCTCCCCACGCGAAAAAACGCCTGACCAATCCTCGTTTCCTCAATCGGTATAGGGAATTACTGAAGCCTGGAGGTTTCGTGCACCTCAAAACCGACAATTTGGCTTTTCATGAATATACGGTGGAAGTTTTGGGTGAAATGGACATTGAGATCTTAGATATCACCAGAGACCTTTACAAAGATGTTGGATTTGCAGAGGCAGGCGCCGTTCAAACTTTTTATGAGAAGAAATTCCTGGCAGAGGGACTTCCTATTACCTACCTGAAGTTTAAGATGTAACAACGTCCTCTTAGTAGGAGGCAAGGAACTTTCTATCGTTGAGTAAAAATCCATTGTTCTGAACCAGGATGTGGACACTCAGGTTCTCAATGGATATAGGTTCTTTATCACCTATCGAAGCTACATTGGTATAGCGGATATTCTCACCATCTACAATGATCACCAGGCCCGAGCCAATGGCTTCCATTTTGTGTCCTTCAGTGATGAGTAATCCAGTATCCTCGCCCAATCCAATGCCCAGGCATACGGGATTCATTGCTACGGCCTGGAACAACCTGGAAAATCTGCCGCGCTTCACAAAATGGGAGTCAAATGTCACGTCTTTAATAAAGCCCAATCCCCGTGACAGTTGAACTTCATTCTTAATTAGCGCTTTGGAACTGCTGCCCTGAATCATGGTGTTGGACATGGCCATCGCTCCTGCGCTGGTGCCCGCAATCACTATTGGCTCGGAGTCATAGCGACGCAGCAAGATCTTGATGAACTCTGTTCCTCCAAAAATAGTAGTCAGGCGAAGTTGATTGCCGCCGGAGAACAGCACACCTGCACATGTACGAGCTCTCTCCAAATATGCTTCGTTCTCGGTGTCTTCCCTGGAACGGATGTGTATGACATCTATGTTGGTATGGCCAAGCCTGTTGAATGCCGTGATGTATTGAGCTCCCACTTCTACAGGAATCTCAGAAGCAGTTGTTATTACCTCAATACGGGCGTTGTCTCCTTCAAGCTCTCTTAGCATGCGTGCCAGGATGCCTATTTCAAAGAACTCCTGATTTTCAGAATCGCTGTTGAGCTGTTCTTCGTCACCTTTGTTAACCGCGCCTCCAATGACGATCAATTTCCCTTTTGGAGTATTCAAATCTTCCGCTACCATACAACAATACAAAATTAGGTTAAAATCAAAAAGAGTGGACTTATGTACGTGTAGATGTTATGAACAAAATGTTGTGTGTACATTATTAAAAACGAAGATATTTCCGGATATTTGCGCCCAGATTGTTCCTCTGGGGCACTATTTGTTTTAATTGCATAATAACAGACATGAAGATTGTTGACATCAGGGTAATGCGCGGTCCAAATTACTGGTCTATACGGCGAGGTAATTTGATTGTTATGCGTCTGGATTTAGAGGAGATGGAGGAGCGGCCCTCTCACAAGATAAGGGGATTCTATGGCCGACTTAAAAGAATGCTTCCTTCCCTGCAGGCACACAGATGTTCAATAGGAGAACCTGGAGGCTTTTTTCAACGTGTGAAAGAAGGGACCTGGATGGGACATATAGCAGAGCATGTAGCATTGGAGATCCAAACCATGGCAGGCATGAATTGCGGCTTCGGCCGGACACGAGAGACCGATGTCACAGGAATCTATAATGTGGTTTTCTCATACACAGAGGAAAAAGTGGGAATCTATGCTGCAAAGGCTACAGTTCGAATTGTTGAAGCGCTGATCGCGAATAAGAAGTATGATCTTGAACAGGATATACAGAAGATGCGTGAATTGCGTGAAGCAGAGCGGCTCGGGCCAAGCACAGGATCTATAGTTGATGAAGCTAAGAGAAGGGATATCCCCTACATAAGGTTGAATCGACACTCTTTGGTTCAGCTTGGTTATGGGGTGAATCAAAAGAGAATTAGGGCCACCATCACAAGTGAGACTAGCAATATAGGTGTTGATCTGGCTGGCGATAAGGAAGAGACAAAAAGCTTGCTTCAACGGGCAGGTGTGCCTGTTCCCATGGGTAGGGTTATTCGAAATATTGAAGACCTGGACTGGGTTTTTGACAAGGTTCCGTTTCCGGTGGTAATCAAACCAGTTGATGGCAATCAAGGAAAGGGTGCAACGATCAATGTGACCAACAAGAAGGTAGCTAAGACAGCTTTCGCCGCCGCGAAGAAATATTCAAGAAGAGTTATTATTGAAAGCTTTATTACAGGATTCGACTATCGCCTGCTCGTTATTGATCACAAATTTGTCGCTGCTGCAAAACGCACGCCAGCTGCCGTGATTGGTGATGGTAAATCCAGTATTGAGAAGTTGATAGCAGAGGTAAATAAAGATCCCAGGCGAGGCTATGGCCATGAGAATGTACTCACTGAAATTAAGGTGGACAGCATGACGGAAAGATTGATGAAGAGCCTGAAGCTAACCGTGAAATCGGTCCTTCCAAAAGATGAAGTGTTGTATCTGAAAACAACGGCAAATTTAAGCACTGGAGGTACTTCCAAAGATGTCACTCACAAGGTTCATCCCTATAATGTATTTATGGCTGAACGTGTGTCGCGCGTAATTGGTTTGGACATCTGTGGAATGGACATTATGGCTCCGGATATTGACGTCCCGATAAATGAGAACGAAGGAGTGGTGCTCGAGGTCAATGCTGCTCCGGGTTTCCGTATGCACCTCGACCCCAGTGATGGCTTTCCGCGCAATGTGGCAGAACCAGTAATTGATATGTTGTATCCTCCGGGATCAAGTACGCGAATTCCCATCGTAGCCGTAACCGGTACTAATGGAAAGACCACGACGGTAAGGCTGATTGCCCATATTATGAAAAACGTGGGTAAGAAAGTAGGGTATACGACCTCCGACGGTATTTATATTCAGAACAGAATGTTGGAGAAAGGAGATTGTTCTGGCCCCAAGAGTTCTGAGTTTGTCCTCAGGGATCCTACGGTTGATTTTGCTGTAATGGAGTGTGCACGGGGAGGTATGTTGAGAGCTGGGCTGGGATTCAACCAATGTGATGTTGGTATTGTTACCAACGTTACACCAGATCACCTTGGCCTTCAGGACATCAATACAGTGGAACAGCTGGCCCGGGTGAAAGGCATTGTTCCGGAAACAGTTTATAGGGATGGGTATGCGGTATTAAATGCCGATGATCCCCTGGTATTGAAAATGCGGAAGCAGCTGGATTGTAGGATTGCGTTGTTTAGTATGGATGAGAAGAATCCTCACATTAAGGAGCACTGTGAAAAAGGAGGCATCGCCGCCATCTATGAAAACGGATATGTAACTATTAACAAGGGGGGATGGAAGATCCGGATTGATAAGGTCATCAATATGCCGCTTACTTTTGAGGGTACCGCCGTATTTATGATCCAAAATATACTGCCGGCGGCGCTCACCGCATTCTTGCGCAATGTGAAAATTGAAGAACTGCGTTTGGCGCTTCAGACATTTATTCCTTCACCGGCTCAGACGCCTGGAAGAATGAACCTGTTTGACTTCCAGAACTTTAAAGTGTTGCTTGATTTTGCACATAACCCTGCTGGAATGGAAGCAGTGGGCATGTACCTCAACAATATCGAGGATAGCCCGAAGATTGGAATAATCGCAGGTACCGGTGACAGAAGAGACGAAGACATTGTAGAATTCGGCGAGGGCACTGCAAAGTATTTTGATGAGATCGTCGTCCGGCAGGATAAGCATATGAGGGGCCGTACGGCAGAGGAGATTGTTGAGCTGCTCATACAGGGCATCAAGAATATAAAGCCGGATATGCCGATACAGGTGATCTATGACGAGCGTGAGGCTATCGAGGCGACGTTTAAAAGAGCACCGCATGGTTCATTTATATGCATCCTCGCAGAAACTGTTCCGGACGGATTGGATATTGTGGCTGACTTGAAGGAGAAAGAGGGCAAGCTAAAGATCCGAAAGCAGGATATTCCCAACCTGAACTAACCTATTGACAGCCCTTAGTTTTTTTGAACGTGTTTACGACGTTGTAAAACTGATCCCTTATGGGCGGGTAACTTCCTATGGTGCCATCGCAACATACCTTGGAACGGCGGGCTCCTCGCGCATGGTGGGTTGGGCGATGAACTCGTCGCATACCCACAGTGATGATATTCCGGCGCATCGTGTGGTTAACAGGGTAGGGGTGCTCACTGGCAAAAACCACTTTGGGGGTTCTGATGTGATGCAGGAATTACTGGAAGCCGAAGGTGTGCAGGTGGATAATGATCAGGTGGCACATTTCGAGAAGGTATTCTGGGATCCTGGTAGGGAGCTGTAGCATATTTCAATGGGTAAGATTAATCCTTTGCTCCTGAAATCTGTCTTAATTGGGTTGGGTGGCAATTAGGCCCGCAATCTGCCCCCTTTTTTGATAACTTTACCTTCACCATTCTGGATAGACCCATGATTCATTGTTTCCGTACAACCTGCAGGTACTTGCTATTGTGGCTGTGTGTGCTTGGCAGCTCTTATGGAACTGCGCAAATCACATCGGTCAATGATGGGCCATGGCTGTTCCCCAGCACATGGGGAGGCCTTCCTCCGCCGGGCCTTTCAGCCCAGGTAACAATCAACAGCAATGTTACGCTTACTACCGACTGGGGCTTGAATGCAGGTGGCTCCATTATTATTAATGCCGGGGCATCACTTCGGGAGGACCTGCCCGGCAGGAACTTCCTGCAGGCAGGAGGAGTGATAACCAACAATGGCACCTTCGATATCTCAAACTTCGGGATTACGGAGGGACAAATTACGAACACCGACTCCATGCGTTTTGATAAGTATTTATATGTGACCGGCAAGAGTACTGTAGCGAACGGCGGTGTAATTGCCGACGTTGACAGTTTGTGGAATGATGGAATGTTTTTCAATCTGGGCTCATCTTCTGAGTTGGAAGCCGTGTTTATTTACAACAACGACACCTTACTCAATGATGGGCAAATAGCATTTTTGGCAGGTGCGAATGCAGGATGGATGGCCAATAGCGGGTTACTGGTCGGGATGTTGTTTGTGAATGAGTCAGAATTTGAAAATGACAATGGCGGAAGATTAAATTTGATGGACTTTTGGAACACCGGGGATTTCCATAACTGGGGTGGAGCGGCCATAAATATTGCCAGGGATTTTTACAATGGCGACACCTTGCTGCCCTTGTCAGGCCCAGTTTTGTACAACGATGGCTTCATCGGGGTTGGTAATGATTTTGCTAACGCGGACTCCATCATTGGCGATTCGGGCCGGTTCTGTATTGGACAATACTCGGCCAACTGGGGTTATGTTGGAGGGGCCCTGCAGGTATGTGACAATACACCTGCACCAACATCTGGAGTTTTCGATTTGAGCATTGGGTCGGGGTCGGAAGGGCCATCGGTTACCGGCTGTGTGGACTCTTGCGCAATGGTTGTTTTGGTGGAGGAATACGAACCGACCTGCAGCGGCGGCAATGATGGAAGTATTGTATTGAATGCTTACGGGGGCAGCGGTTTGTACACATATGCGTGGAGCAATGGCAACACCACAGATACTATGGGGGGCCTGGGAGAAGGTGTTTATATAATCCTGATCACTGATGCTATCGACACTAATTATGTGGTGGTTGATCTGTACACACCACCTTTAACGGCAGAACTAACAATGGAGGAGAGCTCCTGCGGCATGGCCAATGGTACGGCATCTGTTACCGCCTTTGGAGGCTCGCCGTCTTATGCCTTTACGTGGAGTGACGGGCAGGTCGGCCCTACTGTGGTTGGGCTTGCCCCGGGAGCTTATGAGGTGACTATTACGGATGCAAACGTCTGCAGCATTACTGAAAGCGTGACCGTATTGGCTGTGCCGAACATCGCTGTTAACAAGATCATATCACGGTCAACATGCCTCAATACCATGGATGGTGAGGTAAATCTAACCGTGACAGGAGGGGTGCCACCTTATGAATATGTGTGGTCACCGGACGTGAGCACGGGACCCCTTGCTATAGGACTGGAAGTAGGTGATTACAAGATTGTTATTACGGACGATGATTCATGTTCAATAACCACGTATACCACCGTAACCGCTGTTGGCGGTCCCGATTGTGTGGATTGGAAAGTGTTCTCTGGCATATCGCCTAATGGCGATGGAATTGACGACCGATGGGTAATACGGGGCTTGAATCAGTACCGGCCCGTCGCTGTGGAAATTTTTACCAATCGCGGCATCGTTGTGTGGAGCTCTGACGATTATGGCAATGAATGGGAGGGAACTGATCAGAATGGGGTGGCTCTGATGGAAGGGGTGTATTACTATGTACTGAGCAGGCCAGATGCAGTACTCAAGGGATGGGTGCATATAACCAGATGAGATACGCAATCAGCCATACCGTAAAGCGATTTGCCCTTGGAGGCAGCGCAGTTACCGTATTGCTTGGTTTGGCGTTGAATGCGCTGGCACAACAGGATGCCATCTATAGCCAATATATGTTCAATGAGGTGGTAGTCAATCCTGCCACGGCCGGACTGGAGGATCAGGCAAGTGCCGTATTGCTTGTCAAGAGACAATGGGAGAACATGCCTGGGGCACCCATGGGGCAGTCATTCAGCATGGATGGCCCGCTAAAGGACAGGGTGGGCATAGGCCTTCATTTCGTGGCAGATCAGTTCGGGCCGAATAGAAACACCGGTGTCTTTGGTTCCGTTGCCTACAAATTAGATATCGGAAAGAACAAACTGGCATTGGGCTTTCGTGGTGGAATCAAGAGCTACACCATCAATTGGGCGGAGATTGAGTATGCGAGTGGCAGGAAAGGGTGGGTGGCCTACAATCACAATACGGTCGCAGCAACTATGGGGCTTGGCGCCCGCTTTTATACTGAGAACTTCTATGCAGGAATGGTGCTGAACAACCTTGCGGAGCCATCGCTCAATCTGCAAAAGGAGGGAATCGACCAATACGGTGTCCTGTACCAGACTGTGACGCTCAGTGCCGGGCATGATTTCAGGCTCAATGATAAGATGGGCCTGGCAACTTCAGTGCTTATGAAATTCGGCGAGTATCCTGTCGGCGATTTTCGGTTTAATGTGAATTTCCTATATCTCCAGAAATACTGGATTGGTTTGGGCCTTACCGAGGCGGGGGGCAACATCCTCCTTGGCGCTAAGATCGGTGAGAGCGTCATGGTAGGCCTGGCCTTCAATGGGTCGCCTCCTGATGTTGGCTCATCGCTGGGTACGTCACAGGAGCTCATCTTTGGGTACTATATGCCCTCAAAAAAGGCTGGTGTAAAGCTGCACCTGGTTGATGAGAATGGGTCGGTGCTGATGATTGCTGAGAATGGTAAGGATGGGGTCTTCTATTTCGATAAGCTGCCGGACCAACCCAGCTACCTTTTTAAGCTGGAGTCTGATGACGCAGACCTGCTTAATATGACTCGGGCGGTGGAGGTTAGTTACAAGAACCCTTCGGGCGAGGTGAAGGTCATTAATGTGGCCAAGGACAGGGACCAATTTTTCAGGTATGTACCGCTTCCGCCTATTGTGATTGAGGAATTGTATGCTTTGAATGCTGATGGGGATACGGTTGGCGTGGCTCTGAAGAATGCCGGAGGGTATTTCGTGTTTGAGTATCTGCCCAATGACCCCGAACTGATCTTTATGCAAAGCGATGACATCGAAGATACCGACATGCTACTCACCGTTTTGATCAATGATAAGGAAACTACGCTCACAAAAGGAGAAGATAAATTTTTCCGTTTCGAGGAACTACCCATTGATGTGGTAACGCTGTACTTGTTAGGTCCCAATGGTGATACGCTGAGCTCCGGAGGCTTAAATGAAGACGGATTCTTTGTGTTCGAAAAGCTCCCAATTGACCAAAGCTATATCTTCGTACTTGAAGCGAGGGATCTGGATTTGATTGACGAAGTTCAGATTTTACAAATTGACAAGAATGGGAAAAAGGCAATAAAGACACTCACCAAGGGCGATGATAAACTGTTCCGCTACCAATATCTGGATCACCAGGAGACCCGATTATACCTGATCGATGACCAAGGAGACACCCTGATGTCAACCTTAAGAAATTCCGATGGGTTCTTTGTCTTCCGGGAACTGCCCCTGGATCAGAATATCCTGTTTATGCTAGATGGAGAAGAGGTAGGTATGATTGATGATATCCTGGTCCTTAACAAGGATAAAGAGGGTAAGGAAACGCTTATAACGGCGGTTAAGCAAAGCGATGTTCTGTTCCGGTATGAATCGCTGCCGTCCAATGCTGCTTCTATTCCGGGAATGCTGGAAGAAGATGAGGTGGCCTTCATCATGAATACCAGGGATGAACGCATTCTGCGCACCACGTATCAGAGCCTGAAATTCAATACCGGCGAAGCTATCATTGCCTTGGATTCTTATGTATATCTGGAGGCACTGAGCAAGATGCTCATGCTGAATACCGACTGGAGAATTATCCTGTCGGGATTTACGGATGATGTAGGTACTGACCATTACAATTTACTCCTTTCAAAGCGGCGCGCTGAAACCGTAAAACGCGCCCTGGTCAAGCGGGAGGTGCCAGTCAAACAGGTAAGGGTGAAATTTTACGGTGAGTCCCATCCGGTAGCTCCCAACGATACCGAGGAAGGGCGGCAAAAGAACAGGAGGGTGGAGATGAGGATTGTGAAGGTTAAGAAGGATTGAAGCCAGATGGCAGAAACAAGGCCTGAATGTTGATCCAACTAAAATAGAAGAGAAAGTTCTTAATTTTGTATGAGCTGATAATAAATTATGACTATTACTGAAGCACAAGTACTCGATGCACTTGGCAATGTGGACGATCCAGATCTCAACAAGGATTTGGTCACGCTGAACATGATCAAGGATGTCGAGATCAGTGGGAAAGAGGTAAAGTTCACCGTTGTATTGACCACGCCAGCATGTCCGATGAAAGACATGATCAAGAAGGCCTGCGAGAATGCCATTATACACTACGTCGATAAAGAAGCAACACCGGTAGTGAACATGACCGCCAATGTAACGGCCAGCTCCCAGGAAGGTGAGGAAAAGCTGGAAGGTGTAAGGAACATTATTGCCGTTGCATCTGGTAAAGGGGGAGTAGGTAAATCAACAGTTGCTGCTAATTTAGCCGTTGGCCTGTCAATGCAAGGCGCAAAAGTTGGGTTGGTCGATGCCGATATTTACGGCCCCTCAATGCCCATCATGTTTGATGTGGTAGAGGCAAAACCACGTACACGGCAGGTAAATGGAGAATCCAAGATGGGCCCCATTGAAAGTCATGGAATTAAGCTTTTGTCCATTGGGTTCTTTGCAGATCCTTCCCAGGCCATTCCGTGGAGAGGGCCTATGGCATCAAAGGCATTGCGTCAGCTGTTCTTCGATGCAGATTGGGGTGAACTCGATTATATGATTATTGACCTGCCTCCTGGTACGGGAGACATTCACCTCACTTTAGTTTCGGCAGTTCCATTGAGCGCAGCTGTGATTGTTACAACACCACAGGCAGTAGCACTTGCTGACGCCGAGAAAGGGGTGAATATGTTCAAGATGCCGCAGATCAACGTGCCGGTGCTGGGTATCATTGAGAACATGTCGTACTTTATACCTGAGGAGTTGCCGGATAACAAATACCATATCTTTGGTGAAGATGGAGGTAAGAACCTGGCCGAGAAAATTGGAGTCCCTCTTTTGGCTCAGATACCAATTGTTCAAAGCATCAGGGAGGCTGGAGATGTGGGAAGGCCAGCTGCATTGCAGAAAAATACGCCTGTGGGCATGGCTTTTAGAGAAATGGCACAATCAGTCGCACAGCAAATGGCAATTATGAATGCGAAAGGAGTTGAAGAAGTTGGCAGTTAATACATAACAGGTTCTGCGATAACTTTCGGGACAAATAAATAACAAATACGCAATACCCAATACGCAACGCCACTATGAAAGACCAAGTGCTTGAACAAGAAATCAGGGGTCGTATTGAATCGGCCCTGGACGAGCTGCGTCCTTATCTTGAAGTCGATGAAGGGGGCATCGCGTTGATTGAAATTACGGATGATATGGTCGCTAAATTGGAGTACCTGGGAGCGTGTAAAACGTGCAGCATGAGCATGACTACCTTCAAAGCTGGGGTGGAGAAAGCGGTGATGCAGTCGGCGCCCACCATTACAAAGGTGGAGGTAATCAACATGCCATCGGAATGATAAAGATGATGAAGGGAACGGGTAATCCAGCAGGCCTGGGCGTTTGGGCTGTGGTATTAACAGCACTGTTATTCAGTT
>DTRK01000068.1 GCA_012965955.1 Flavobacteriales bacterium | reverse complement strand
TTGGGGTTCGGATAATTCCTCTATCTGACACAACAGGCGTTTCTACCCTGGATGGAATCGAGGATTGTTTTGCGCGCCTTGTTCCAAAATACTCCGATATCGAATTTGGCTTGCACCTGCATACCACATACCGTGACTGGTATGGGCAGATCTCCACAGCCTTTATGAATGGATGCAGGCGCTTTGATACAGTAATGCTTGGCCTTGGTGGTTGCCCCATGGCTGACGAGGATGATTTGACGGGAAACATGAAAACCGTAAATTTGAAGGAGTACTTCCTTGAAAAGGGCATTGATACAGGTTTCGATGAAGATGCATTCGAAGCGGCGTTTCTTAAATCCCTGCAAGTATTTCACAACTATTTAGCATAGATGCAATTAAAGGAAAGTCTGAAAGCCATGAACCAGCCTGCGGCCCCTTTTAGTTGCACCTTCTCTCCCAATCTCCCCGAATTATTGGAGAAGTTAAACTGTACTATATGTATCAGCACTTATCAGGCTGGTAAGGTCATCTTTATTAGTCCTAAAAATAGTGAGGAGCTGGTGCAACTTCCCCGAACTTTTGAAAAAGCAATGGGGCTTGCATTTAAAGAAGATATGGTTGGAATAGCGACTAAAAATGAAGTTATCGTGTTGAAAAATTCACCGGAGCTAGCCTCAAACTATCCAAATCAACCCAATACTTATGACAGTTTGTTCATACCAAGAGCAACCTACTACACGGGGCAGGTAGATATCCACGACCTCGGTTGGGGTACAGAGGGATTGTGGGGAGTTAACACCTCATTTTCATGTTTGTGCCTGATTGATCATCACCACAGCTTTATTCCAAAATGGCAGCCTAAATGCATATCTCATTTGAACTCAGGAGACAGATGTCATCTGAATGGCATGGCGATGAGTGGTGGAGTCCCTGTTTATGCATCCTCGTTGGGTACTGGCGACAGTCCACAAAGCTGGAGAGAAAACATAACAGCTGGCGGGGCAGTGCATGATGTTGCATCGAGGGAAGTAATATTGAATGATGCACCGATGCCTCATTCTCCCAGAATTTTCGACAAGCAGCTGTACATGTTACTCTCTGCAACTGGTGAAGTTGTTAAGGTTAATGTGAACAATGGCTCCTATGATGTAGTAGCTTCACTGTCAGGTTTTGTCCGTGGAATGGACAAGATTGGTGATTACTTGTTCGTCGGGTTGTCAAAGCTCAGAAAAAACTCTTCCACCTTTAAAGATTTACCGATTGCCGAGAAAGCGCTAAAATCTGGGATTTCAGTTGTGCATTTGCCAACGGGTGCGGTGGTAGCTGAGCTTCATTATGAAACTTCTGTTGATGAAATATATGATGTTCAAATATTACCGGGTTTAAAGAGGCCCGGAATACTCAATACGATTAAGGATGTTCACAAAAAATCACTTTCTATTCCTGGTCGAACATTTTGGGCTTCTGAAGATGGAAAGGAATAGTGTTGGAAATAAATTTTGATATTCTTATCTTGATGGCAATTAATGGTCTTGCTGGCTTAGAACAACGTAATGATAAAAACAAATTACCTTCTCTCTAGAAAATTAAATGAATTCAGGAAGTTCGCCGTACGGTTGAATAGAATGATTCGAAGTGGGGCCTTCTATCTTCTTTCGGCCCAGAAACGATCTATGCTGCTTTCTAGAATTGTCAGACTTTACAAACAACTTCTCGGGTTTGAATCCAGAGCTAGGCTAAAGTACATATTAGCAGGTGCTGCGGCACTGGTGTTGTCGGCAGGGGGTAATGACCTAAATGCGCAAACATTTGGGCCGATTCAGTTTAATCCGTTTAACCTAAATAGCAGTGGTAACTCTTACTTTGCGTACCCAACCGCTGTGGATATAGATGGAGATGGAGATATTGATATTGTTGCGGGTACGTACGATGGATACCTGGGACTTACAAAGTATTATGAAAATACGGGCAATCCTACAACAGCTAGTTTTGCAGCACCTATTGAAAATCCATTTTCAATAGTAACTCCGAGCTATGTGGTTTTTCCTACATCGGCAGACATTGATGCTGACGGAGATCAGGACCTAATCATTGGGGACGGGTATGGGGCAATTTATTTTCTCGAGAATACAGGTAATAATACTGCACCAAATTTTGCTTTACCTGATTCTGCTGCTTTTGGACTGAGTAATGTCGCAGGTTACGCTTTCCCCACGTTTGTTGATATAGATGCGGATGGGGATTTAGATGCATTTGTAGGTGAGTACTATGGGAATATTCAATATTTTGAAAATATCGGTAGTAGCAGTGCACCCTCATTTGGCAGTCCTGCTCAAAATCCATTTGGTTTGGCTTCTGGGGGCGGTGCACTGGCATGTCCTACTTTTGCGGATATTGATGGAGATGGAGATTTTGATGCCTTCCTGGTAGGGGATTACTATGGCAATATTGTCTACGCAGAAAATATCGGTACAAATACCAGCCCCTCTTTTGGTGTAATGGTACAGGGTCCATTTGGATTAACGGCATCTCCCAACTTATTATTAGGTCCAAATATGATTGATCTTGATAATGATGGTGATCTGGACTTACTGGCAGGGAATATATATGGATCATTCGTTTATTATGAAAACACTACATCGCCTCTTTGCCCATCTCCAATCAATCTGTCTTCTGGTAATCTAACATCTACTACTGCTGATTTGGTATGGACTTCTTCTAATGCGGGGGTAACGTACGCACTGGAATATGGCCCCAAGGGATTTGTACCGGGTACAGGGACTACGGTCACAGGTACATCGGTTGTAGGTGTAAATACAAGAACTGTTACAGGAATAACGGGGAGTACACTATACGAATTTTATATTAAGGAAGATTGTGGTTTAGGCAATTTAAGTAGTAATGTAGGGCCTTCTGTTTTTTCTCCTGTACCGGTCAATGATGACTGTTCAAATGGAGCTCCCATTTCCTGTGGGCAAATTATTCAGTACACCACAATAGGCGCGATGTCAGACAATGTGGTGGATTGCATTGTGGGTAATGGATCAGGCGGGGGTGTATGGTATACGATTGTTGGAGATGGGTCCACGCTAAAAGCTTCTCTGTGTGCAAGTACATTCGATACGCAAATCAGGGTATTTACGGGCACATGTAGCTCTCTGGTATGTGTTACAGGAAATGATGATTTCTGTGGTTTCCAATCAGAAGTTACTTGGACATCCGTGAACGGAACCGCCTATTCAATCCTGGTGTATGGTTTTGATAATCTTGAGGGAAATTTTACGCTGAACATGTGCAATGCAGTCGTCGGTATTGAAGACGGAGAACAATTAGGCAAGTTCAAGATATTTCCGAATCCAGCTCATGATTTACTGAACGTTCAATGGCCAGGCTCGACTTTATCTGGACCAATTAAACTGGAGATTTTTGATGCGATGGGCCGTTCGGTATATCACGCTAATTATCCCGAACATGGTAGTGAGGGACACTATGCGGAGACAATCAATGTGAGCAATCTTTTAAGAGGAGTATATTTTGTTAGCATCCTAGCTGGCGATCAGGTAATTTCGCAAAAGTTCATTGTTGAGTAAGATACTCGACTCGAACTTTCTTAAACCCATAATTTACATAGATGAACTATCCAAAGAAAGTAACAATAGGAGATATAACTGTAAGAGACGGCTTTCAGCATGAGGAGGTCTTTATACCAACAGAGGCCAAAATATGGTTAGCCGAGCAGCAGATTCTTTGTGGCTTTAAACACCTGGAGGTGACCAATTTAGGTAACCCCAAGGGCATGCCTCAATTCAGAGACGCTGATGAGGTCTTGAAGGGAATTCGCAACAGTAAGAAGATAAAGCATTTGCTGGACGATGTGAGCATTACTGCGGTGACGATTAGGGAAAGGGCCGCAGAACGTGCAATTGAAGCCAAGAAGGAAGGTTATGGCCCAGATAGAATACTCTTCATGGTATCTACCAGCGAATCACATCACAAGAAGAACTCAGGCATCTCTCTTGATGAATACTGGAAGATGGCAGAAGAATACATCAAGAAGGCCCACGATGTAGGTATCAAAGTCAATGGAACTGTTAGTACCATTTGGGGATGTCCGATTGAAGGGCCAACAGAAATGAAAAAGGCTGTAGAATTCACCCAGCGATGGTTGGATATTGGAGCTGACGATGTGGAGCATGCCGACCACGATGGTTCTGCATCTCCTGATAGAATATTTGACTATTTCTCTATGATCCTGGATGTCGTCCCAAGGCCGGAAAAGCACATCGTGCACCTACATACCACCCGTGGCTGGGGATTGGCGAACATTCTGGCAGCGCTTCAAGCCGGAATGACCAACTACGAAGCTACTATGGGTGGAATAGGGGGGCAGCCCGCCAATTTCGTAAGCGGTGTTCCTGTGGCAGGTACTGGTGACTATTACTATAAGGACTCAACACTCACCGGACTGGTGTCCATTGAGGATATGCTGGTGATGATGGACGAAATGGGT
>DTRK01000067.1 GCA_012965955.1 Flavobacteriales bacterium | reverse complement strand
ATTTAATTTGGTTTATTGGGAACGGTCACTAATAATTCTTCAGAATCCATCTTAAAACAACTGCTAGTAGTTTTAAAAACACATATCCTAGCCCAACCAGTAGAAGGCCATATAATACGATGCATATTATTTTGATTATTGCATCCTTTAAACAAGCCAAGTGACATTTGAAGCCTGTAAGAACATTATTCACATAATTACTACCTTCTGCTTTAAAATCATCATATGTATTTGGTGTAACCCTAGAAAAACCACCCACAACTGTTTTACACCAGGTGCATTTAAATCCACCACGTAAATAAACTAAAAATTTGTAGCTATTTTTGTTACCTGCTGCCCTTTGCGCTTCCTCAATTGGAGGTTGCTTTCCGCATGCTGGACATACAACAAAGTCATTTGATTCACCACATTTTGGGCAAATTAGGGTTTCTTTATCAAAACTTACTTTACACGTCAGACAATAAGGAATGGTTTCACTCATTTCCCTTCAGCTTTTAATTCTTCAGCCGTCTTGTCGCCGTGTTTGCGGAGGAAGTCAGGAATATCATTACATATATCTTTTTTAAATATTTCCCCAGTGGATTGATGAATACCAAATGAGTCTAATGGCGTTCTTCCATTTTTGGTAATTGCATTTACATCTGCCCCGTTGGCAATAAGTAATTCAATTGCATCCTTCTGCCCGCCAAGGGCAGCTTCATGCAAGGGAGTGCACCCCCACTCATCCTGCATATTCACATCCACACCGGAAGCTAGATGTTTTTCGAGAGCTTCAATGTCTGCTTTCTTGTGAGCTAAATTACCCCTGGCTGCTATGTGAACAGATAGCTCTGCGCCTTTTTTACCAGCATTTTTTCGTAAAAGAGAGACAGTTTTAGGCTGTTCAAAATATTGAGTGGCTGTATCGAGGGGAGTAACTGATTCAGCATAAAGGGCATTAATATTTGCCCCGCCGTTAATTAAGATTTCCAGCAATTTAATCGAGGAGTCATCAAAATCTCCACTGCCGGCTGCCGAATGTAAAGGTCCCCATCCTAAATTGTCATATATATTAGGGTCAGCACCTTTATTTATGAGAAGCGCTACAGTATCTTTGTCTACTGCATTGGATGCCTTAGATAATGCCGTGTAACCGTTTTCGCACTGAAGATTAACATCTGCGCCCTTATTTATGAGCAGCTCAGTAACTTCCTTTTGCCCTTTCCGCGCGGCATAATGTAAAGGGATATCGCCGAGCATATTGTTAACTGCATTTAAATCTTCAAGACTATCTATCCACTGCTCTACTAATTCGATATCCTCATCATTTATGGGATTTAAAATATAGGCTAAAAGTTTGGCGAGTACTTTTAATTCTTCATAATCTATATTTCCATCTGACCAAGCTTTCTGCAAAGGTTCGAGTAAAATATTTCCCGGCCATGATTCCGTTACATCTGGTGATTCATTTATGTATTCAGATAATTGCCGAACTCCATCTTCACCTAAATCGCCATTACTGACTAATGCTTTGCAAAGTTGAAGTAATGCTTCGACATCATCTTTCATTTGCCGTCAGCTTTTAATTCTGCACCCGTCTTGGCTCCGTGTTTGCATATAATGTTTAAGGTTTCTTGCCGTAAACAGCCTCCCGAAACTCTAGTGGAATCTTCCAGTTAAACTCTCTTGCCCGACTCATAAAGAGTCCGAACATGCGTTTCTCCGGGTCAATCCAGAAGTGCGTGTTATGATAACCGGCCCAGCCGTAAATTCCTTTTGAGACGTTCGGGTTGTCAGCAGATGGGTCATCAAGAACGAACAGCGAAAAGCCATAGACATATCCAGGCAGCAGCTCTTCCGCATTCGGCTCTTCAGGGAAAGCCGCAGACCATTTTTTTGTCATAGTACTGATGCTCTGTTCGCTGATAATCCTCTTACCGCGAAACACTCCGCCATCAACAAGCATTTCGCAGAATCTTGCGTAATCCTCCATCGTGGAGACCAAGCCTTCGCCACCGAAATGCGCCTTGTTGTCAGGGCTGTAAGTGAGTTCATCAAGCAAATCGGTAAAGCCTTTCAATGAGCTTGAATTAATCCACAATGGTTGAAACCGGGTTCGCCGTTTCGTGTCCATTGTGAAGCTGGTGTCTTTCATTCCCAGTGGAGTGAAGATCATGTCAGTAAGGAAAGTCTCAAAATCCTTGCCGCTCAGAACTTCGACCAGACGGCCAAGTATTGCTTGATTGATGCCATAGAGGTATCGGGTACCTGGTGGAAACTCCAGAGGTTGCTTGGCAACTGCTTGCACATAAGTTTCAAGATCATTATAACGACTTTGATTTGGATGAACGGCTTCATAGTTCGGCACTCCCTTGGGTAGTGGGTCGCTATCGTAGTAGCGATAGCCGGATCGATGTGTCATTAGGTGGATGACGCGGAGTTGATCGTGGCAGGATTTAATCTCATTGCCATCGAGAAAGGTCAAGTTTTCAAAGCACGGTATGTATTTGAAGACTGGATCGTTCCAGTCGAATTTTCCCTGCTCGTGCAATTTCATCATGGCAACAATCGTGATTGGTTTTGTCATAGACCAAATCGGAAATAAGGTGTTTACATCGATATTTTGATCACCTTCCTTCTTTGATTGCACAGCTTCGTGATAGAGTCGTTTGTTATCTTGATAAACCATTGCTACGTTGCTGCCAGTAATTTCCCTCACAATTAGTGATTGTTGAAACTTTCGGATGGCATCGTCCATGTCTTCAGAATAGCAGGCCATTGGCCAGGTGATTAGGAGAGAGGTTAAAATGAAAAGTATTGGTTTCATAGCGAGGAAACTGTCATCCCGTTGAGCGCAGTTTTCAAGGCGTTTTAACTGTTGCCGCAGAGATGGGTTCGGCTTACTTCCCTTCAGATTTTAATTCTTCACCCGTCTTGCCGCCGTGTTTGCGGAGGAGGTCGGCGATTTTCCCATTCGGATCCTTTGCAAAATCTAAGGGCGTGAATTTTTCTGGGAATTGTTTAATTCCATTTACTTTGGAACCATGCTCGAGAAGCATTTCGATAACCTTAATTCCTTCTTCTTCAACATTAGGAAAGCTGTGGTAAACAGCGGTATGTAGCGGAATCTCTCCTTGGTAATCTAAGGCATGAACATTCGCTCCATTCTCCAGTAACAATTTTGTCATGGTTGGATCAACATTATAAGTAGCGAAATACAGGGGTGTTGCTGATCTTTTACCAGCCGACCTTCTGCCTCTTTCTTCTATATCTGCTCCGCCTTCAATAAGTTTTTTTGCTAACTCTAAATCCCGTTTTTCAATTGCCCGGAGTAACGTGCTTACCTCTGGCTTTGCGCTTGCCGTTTCTTCACTCGTTTTACCACCGTGTTTTCGCAGAATATCTGGCACTGCCTTTTGAGCGGCTGTTTCTTGGTAGAGGTGAGGGAGATTGGGCACGTAGCGGGGGTTCGCATATACGCAATCTAGTGGTGTCGTCTCTTTTCCATAATAAATTGAATCCCCTCTAAAATTGAAAACACTGATAAAATTAATATTAGCCCCTTTTTCTATTAAAAAACTAACTGTTTCAAGATCATGAGAATAAGCTGCGCCATGCAAAGGGGTTGATCCATAATTATCCTTTGAATTTACATTTGCACCTTTGGCGATTAGTATTTTAACGGTGTTCGCATGACCCTGTTGGGCTGCTTCATGCAAGGGGGTTCGACCCCAACTTTGCTTCGCCTCCACATCAACACCCTTAGAGATTAGCAGTTTTGCAATTTCTAAATATCCCTTCCCAGCGGAGTAGTGCAGCGGCGTGTATTCTCTTCTATCCTTCTCATTCACATCCGCACCATTATCAATAAGTAGTTCGGCAATTTCTTTAGAAGCCGTCACACGCAAAGGAGTCGTTCCAAATCTATTCTTCGCATTCACATCCGCACCTTTGGCAATTAATAGTTCGACGATTTCCTTGTGACCACCGGAAGCCGCGTAAAACATAGGAGTACTACCACGTTTATCCTTCGCATTCATATCTGCACCAGCGGTCAAGTGCTGTTTGACCGCTTTGATGCTTCCAACTTCAATAGCATCCCAAATCGATTCAGCTGCTTTCAATTCTTCACCCCTCTTGCCGCCGTGTTTGCGGATGAGGTTGGCGGTTTCTTTCATGCTAGCTTTCTCTTCAGGTAAGTCATCTTCACTTACTTGTTCGGCATAATCTAGCGGCGTTTCGTCATCTTCATCCTTCGCGTTCACATCCGCACCTTTGGCGATCAGCAGTTCGGCGATTTCCCTGTGACCTCTACCAGCCGCATAATGCAAAGGAGTCGTTCCCATTTTATCCTTCGCATTCACATCCACGCCAGCAGCCAAGTGCTGTTTGACTTCTTCAATGCTTCCTTTGTAAGCAGCATTTACTAATGCAATTTCAGTTTCTGATGGCCCACACCCCACCAGCACCACGGCTGCGATTGTTGTGAGTAGGAGGTGTTTCATTTCCCTTCAGCTTTCAAT
>DTRK01000066.1 GCA_012965955.1 Flavobacteriales bacterium | reverse complement strand
TGCGCTTGGAATCACAAAGGAAGACATTGGCAAAAAGATCTCAATTGCCGACTACAATGAGGAATGCCGCAAGGCCGTGCTGAAGTATAAAAAGGAATGGGACAACCTCACTGAAAAAATTGGCTTTTGGGTTGATTTGGAGAACCCATATATCACCTACGAAAATGATTATATCGAATCTGTCTGGGGGATTCTCAAGACTTTGCACGACAAGGAGCTGCTCTACAAAGGATACGCTATCCAGCCGTATTCGCCAAAGGCCGGAACAGGCCTAAGTACCCATGAATTGAACTTGCCGGGATGTTACCGCGACGTTACTGACACTTCGGTGACAGCCCAGTTTAAAGTTAAAAGGGAAGACAGGTCGGCTTTCTTGTTTGGAGATGATAAAGAGGAGGTGTTTTTCCTCGCATGGACTACGACCCCCTGGACACTTCCATCCAACTGTGCGCTGGCCGTAGGTAAGAAGATTTCATATGTCAAAGTTAAAACGTACAACAAATACACTTTCGCTCCGGTTTCGGTAATTATTGCCGAGGACTTGGTGGATTCTTTTTTCAAGGCAGACCTTAAAGAAAAGCCCCTAAACTCCTATAAGGAAGGCGACAAAGAAATTCCTTACTCTCTGGAAGCGACTTATACTGGTGAGGAGCTGGAAGGGGTCTACTACGAGCAGTTATTGCCTTATGTGCAACCAGACGGGGATGCGTTTCGGGTGATCATCGGAGATTTTGTTACTACTGAAGATGGAACAGGTATCGTTCACACAGCGTCTGTTTTTGGTGCGGATGACTATAGGGTTTGTAAGCAAAATAATGTGCCGTCTATCCTTGTTGAAGATGAAAATGGGAATCAAACCCCTTTGGTAAACAAGCAGGGTCGGTTTGTAAATGAGGTCACCGACTTCGCTGGTAAGTTTGTCAGGGCAGAGTATGAAGAGGAAGATGTCTTGAGTACAGAAGGATACAAGTCTACTGATGTACAGATAGCCATTAAGTTAAAAGAGGAAAACAAGGCCTTTCATGTTGAGAAGCAGGTACACTCTTATCCGCATTGTTGGAGAACCGATAAACCGATTTTGTATTACCCTCTTGATTCCTGGTTCATTAAAACAACTGCCGTTAAGGACAGATTGGTCGAACTCAATAAAACGATTAACTGGAAACCTGAATCCACTGGAACCGGGAGGTTTGGCAATTGGCTGGAGAATTTGGTAGACTGGAACCTGTCACGTTCGCGGTTTTGGGGTACGCCGTTACCGGTATGGGTCAGTGAAGATGGGTCAGAAAACAAATGCATAGGTTCGGTAGAGGAACTTAAATCCGAAGTCGGAAAGTCTATAGAAGCAGGTTTTATGGATGCGGAGCTTCCAGAAAGCTTTGACTTGCACCGTCCTTATATTGATGATGTTATCCTGGTATCAGAAAGCGGGCAGAAGATGTTAAGGGAAGAGGACCTCATAGATGTTTGGTTTGATTCGGGGGCCATGCCTTATGCGCAGTGGCACTACCCAATGGAGAACAAGGAAACTTTTGAAGAGAGTTTTCCGGCAGATTTTATTTCCGAGGGGGTTGACCAAACCAGAGGTTGGTTTTTTACACTTCACGTGCTTGGGACCATGCTCTTCGATTCAGTGGCATTCAAAAATGTGATCTCCCATGGGTTGGTGCTAGACAAAGAGGGTAATAAAATGTCGAAGCGCCTGGGAAATACTGTTGATCCATTTGAAATAGTAGAGAAATATGGTGCGGATGCCCTTAGATGGTATATGATCACCAATGCACAGCCATGGGATAACTTGAGATTTGATGAAAGTGGAATAGGTGAGGCAAGGAGAAAATTCTTTGGAACCCTATACAACATTTATGCTTTTTACGCCCTATATGCCAATATTGATGGATTTCACGATCAGGAAGAGGAGGTTCCATTAGGGGAAAAACCGGAAATTGATAGATGGATTACTTCTTTACTCAATTCTCTTATTAAAGAGGTCGACGGACATTATGCGGCGTACGAACCAACTCGTGCCGGCAGGGCCATTCAGAAGTTTGTTGGAGATCACTTGAGCAATTGGTACGTTAGGTTGTGTAGAAGGAGATTTTGGAAAGGGGAGTATTCCCAGGACAAGATTTCAGCATATCAGACGCTAGACAGGTGTTTATCTGTAGTTGCCCAGCTTTCTTCTCCAATAGCCCCATTTTTCATGGAACGCCTATATCTGGACCTTAATCCGGGTGAATCAGGTGGCGTTTCAGTTCACCTGAGTGATTTTCCTGAAGCAAACGACGATGCAATTGATTTGGATCTTGAGGGAAGGATGAAAATTGCCCAAACAATATCCTCTTTAGTGCTTTCTCTGAGGAAGAAGGAGGGAATAAAGGTGCGTCAGCCACTACAAAAGATAATGGTCCCGGTAATGGATAAAGAGTTTCACCAAAGACTAAAATTGGTAGAAAACATCATTTTATCAGAGGTAAATGTGAAGGAAATTGAGTATTTAAACCATGATGCTGGTGTGTTTTCTAAAAAGATCAAACCAAACTTCAAAACCCTTGGCCCCCGATATGGAAAGCATATGAAAGAAATAGCTGCTGCATTTTCTGACATGAAAATGGAAGATATTGAAACCCTTGAACAGGGAAACACGTATGAACTTACCATTGCTAACCAGGAAATAGAGATCAGGCCGGAAGATGTGGAAATTAGCTCAGAAGACGTGCCTGGGTGGTTGGTGAGTAGTATGGGCGGCTTAACGGTCGCTCTTGACGTTAACATTAGTGAAGAGCTGAAGGAAGAGGGGATCGCTCGCGACTTGGTAAATAAGATTCAGAACCTCAGAAAAGAGAAGAACTTTGAGGTGACTGACAAAATATTTCTCCAGATTAAAAGCGATACTTTGATTGACTCGGCTATTAATAACAATTTAGATTATATTTGCGCCGAAACACTAGCTACATCTCTGGAGATTATGCCGGAATTGAGTGAAAGCAGGGGTGAGTTGGTAGAGATTAATGATGAAATTGATGCAGTAATCACATTGGATAGGGTTTAGGCCTCATAATATTTTGAAAAATGATTAACATGGCAACAAAGACACGCAAGAAAAGCAAGTACTCGAAAAAGGAGTTGGAAGAGTTTAAAAAACTGATTGAGCAGAAGCTTGAGAAGGCCTATTCAGAGTATGAGGTTTTTAAGGGCAATATTTCCGGTGATGATGATCATGGCACAAATGACACTTCGCCCACCTTCAAGGTATTGGAAGAAGGATCAGAAGTGTTGTCGAAAGAGGAAAATGCCCAACTCGCGGTTCGCCAAAAGAAATTTATTCAGCATCTCGAGAACGCCCTGCTAAGGATAGAAAACGGAAGCTATGGCATCTGTAGAGTGACCGGCAATCTCATCTCAGAGCAGAGGCTGCGCGCTGTCCCTCACGCGACATTGAGTATTGACGCCAAAAAGGCGCAATAATTCTTCCTCATCAGTCATCGAAGCTGTTGCGGAGGTGGCCTAAAGGTTTAAATAGCCACATCATTACGATAGTCTTTTGAAAAAGCCGCTACTGATCGTTATTCTGGTATTGGTAGTCGACCAGGTTTTGAAAATCTGGGTTAAAACACACATGTCGTCTGGTCAGGATTACAACATCTCCGATTTGATGGGGGTGGGAGATTGGTTTATTCTTCATTTTACGGAGAACAAAGGGATGGCATTTGGCCTTGAATGGGGTGGGCGCACCGGCAAGTTGGTCTTGAGCGTATTCCGCATTGTCGCAGTAGGTGTAATTGGTTGGTACCTATTATCCAGGATTCGGAAGGGCGCCAACCCTGGGTTTATAATCAGTATTTCGTTGATTTTTGCAGGAGCGTTAGGCAATATTATCGACTCCGCATTTTATGGCCTTATCTTTTCCGCAAGCGATTATCTGACGGTTGCAACCCTCTTCCCAAAAGGAGGAGGTTATGATAGCTTCTTATTCGGCAGCGTGGTGGACATGCTCTATTTTCCAATAATTGATACTCGCTGGCCGGCTTGGTTTCCAGTCTGGGCCAACCAACAATTCATTTTTTTCCGCCCGGTTTTTAATATCGCTGACTCTGCGATAACCATAGGCATACTTACTATTCTCTTCTTCCAGAGAAAGCACTTTGATCTGTAGTCCAATACGCTTACAGTACGTGCTCAATTACATGTTCGGCGATCTGTACGGCATTCGTAGCTGCTCCTTTTCGAAGGTTGTCAGATACAATCCAAAGATTTACTGCGTTGGGATGGGAGAGGTCCTTTCGTATTCTACCTACAAACACATCGTCCTTTCCTTCCGCATAAATAGGCATTGGATATTGATCATCCTCGGGTTCATCCAATACGATCACCCCGTCGGTGCTCACCAGGATTTCTTTCAGCTCTCCAATGTCAAACGGCTGTGTAAACTCGACATTAACCGACTCTGAGTGCCCACCAACCACTGGAACCCGAACCGCAGTAGCTGTAATTGCAATAGTTTCATCGC
>DTRK01000065.1 GCA_012965955.1 Flavobacteriales bacterium | reverse complement strand
TTGTGGATTAACGGAATTTATCAGTGTCGTAATCTTCAGGTCATTCGGTCCGGGTCCTGCATGGTACTGCGTTTTACCCGGAAACAGAAAACCGGGATACTGCATGGAAAATGAGATGATCTGAGCATCGTGGCCCTCAGCATTGAGCGCTCTGCACAGAGATTCATTAAAGCTGGCAATGCCTCCTTTAATGGGGTGCGCCGGACCTACGAGAATAATTTTCAAGAGAATCTTGCTTAAGAATGTTCAACACCTTTATGTTCCTACCGTTTCTACGATATGGTACTTGTTTCTGTCATGTGAAGACCTGGCTATCATCTCGGCAAGAAATCCGGCCAGAAACAATTGAGTTCCCAGCACCATAGTAGCCAGGGCTATATAGAAAAGTGGATTATCAGCGATCAGGCGCCCTCCCTTGTCTAAAAAGAGCTTATCGATGCCTAACCATATGGAGAAGATAAATCCAAGTACAAACATGAATGTCCCCAAAAGCCCGAATAAATGCATGGGCCGCTTGCCAAACTTCGAAACAAAAATGATAGAAAGCAGGTCCAAAAATCCATTGATGAATCGCTCCAAGCCAAATTTAGGAACTCCATACTTCCTTGCCTGGTGCTGTACTACCAGCTCTCCGATATTGGCAAATCCCGCCCATTTGGCTATCACCGGTATATACCGATGCATTTCACCATAAACTTCGATGGTTTTCACCACCTCAATCTTATACGCCTTTAATCCGCAATTGAAATCGTGCAGCTGCACCCCAGACATTCTCCTTGTTACATGGTTAAAGAACTTGCTGGGAATTGTCTTCGTAATCGGGTCATGCCTCGTTTTCTTCCAGCCAGAGACCAGGTCAAATCCATCTTCGGTAATCTTCTTGTACAATGCAGGAATTTCGTCAGGGCTGTCCTGCAAATCGGCATCCATAGTTATTACAACATCCCCTTTTGCCATGTCAAAACCCCGGTTAAGCGCTGCTGACTTCCCATAATTTCTCCTGAAACGAATTCCCTTTACTTCCGGGTAAGACTTCGAAAGTCCCTCAATAACTACCCAGGACCCATCTTTAGAACCGTCATCCACAAATATCACCTCATAGGAATAGCCATTTTCAGCCATTACCTTTTTGATCCAAGCATGTAGCTCCACAATGGATTCTTCCTCATCTAATAAAGGAATAACCAGTGTTATATTTGGTTGGTCACTCATTATTACTCCTGCTCAAAAACGTCGGGTCTTTTTTTAATAATTGCTCCACCTATCAGAGCTATAACAGCACCAAATCCCAATCCAGTAAAGAAATGCTTCAATTCGGCACCCAATCCATAAACCTCTTTTTCTGCTTTAATCTGATCTAAGGCCTTATCAATTTGAGCTTCTGGTGCGTCAACCATTTCCATTACTCTCACTGTAAACTTCAAGCTTTCATTAAATAGCGCTTCCGGCAATTCCGGGTCTATGACCGTATTTAACGTATAACTGAAGACCGTTGAAATAAGTGAAGAGAGCGCATATACCAGAAAAATCACCATGAAAGCCGGCTTAAAATCCAAATAACCTCCTTTGAACTGCTTCCATTTAACTCCATAGTAAATAGGAGCGCCAATGGCAATGGCCAGAGAAATGACTATCGTCCAAAGGCTAACCATAGTCTCCACACCCATAAAATAGGTCGCGAAACTAATTATGCCGTATACCAAGCCGAGCACCATACCAGATTGAAGAACAAATTCTTTAAACTCTTTATCAAACATTTTAAGCCAGAATTGTGGTTACGGAAGCAAATTTAGGAAAATAGCCCATGTGTGCTCGTGGATAACGCTTATTTACTACCAAAATTATTCACTATCTTTGTACTGGGTAAGTCTTATACGACCAGCTCCCGCTGAACTCCCCCAGGCCAGGAATGGAGCAAGGGTAGGCGGTTGTAG
Source organism: Flavobacteriales bacterium (assembly GCA_012965955.1). Lineage (GTDB taxonomy): Bacteria > Bacteroidota > Bacteroidia > NORP154 > NORP154. The sequence goes on along the minus strand of DTRK01000065.1, from coordinate 13,364 downwards.
CGGTGCGATATAAGTAACTTACCCATTTTTTGTTGCCCTCTGAAGCCATCGTAAAGTAAGATTATGTCATATATTCAGGTTACACACTTGTTAAGAATTTGACATCAATGGCTATAATTGACTGAATCTTAACAAGAATACATTTTTTGCTCAATTCCTCCCGTTTACCTCCAGACAAATAATTACCTTTGCACCTCTTTAACTCTGAAAATAAATTACTAAATTACAAGTTGAAACTGTCCATTCCACAAGGAGAGGCATAAACGATAGATTAACAATAAGATTATAAGGGTGAAATTTTTTATTGATACCGCCAATTTAGCCGAGATTAAAGAGGCCCAGGCGTTAGGCGTTTTAGACGGAGTGACCACCAACCCATCATTGATGTTAAAGGATGGCGTCAGTGGAGATGAAAATCAGCTGCAACGCTATGTTGATATCTGTGAAATTGTAGATGGCGATGTCAGTGCTGAAGTAATTGCTACCGATCTTGAAGGAATAATCAACGAAGGCGAAGCACTCGCAAAATTACATACGCAGATTACGGTGAAGGTGCCGATGATTAAAGACGGGATTAAAGCGCTAAAATACTTCTCAGATAAGGGTATTAAAACGAATTGCACGCTCGTCTTTTCCCCTGGACAGGCCCTTTTGGCTGCTAAGGCTGGTGCGACATATGTTTCACCTTTCATCGGGAGATTGGATGACGCTACCACGGATGGAGTTGAGCTAATTGCTCAAATTCGTCATATCTATGACAATTATGGATACGAAACACAAATATTAGCTGCCTCTATCCGAAATCCAATGCATATAATTAAGTGTGCTGAGGTCGGAGCAGATGTGGCTACCTGTCCGCTCAGTGCAATTTTAGGCCTGATGAAGCATCCGCTAACGGACATCGGCCTTGCTCAATTTATAGCAGATTATAATAAAGTTAATGCTGTCACTGCCTGACAGCATTTTTGTTTAACAATTTATCATCTAAAACTAACATTATGAAGAAGTATCGCCACCTTTTGTTTAAGTCCGCTGTATTATTTTCAGTATTGACAATCTGTAATACAGCCTTTGCTCAATTATCGGCGTGGAACTACGTTGTACCTGTTGTAATCACAGAAAACTCCGGTGCGCCAGCCACGGACTATCAAGTACTTGTCCAGTTTGATACCCAAACGCCAATTACTGCAGGCAAGATGGAAGTTGACGGGGCCGACCTACGTGTAGGAGCTGATATAACAGGATCTACCTTGTTGAATTTTTGGGTAGAATCTGGAATGAATACGATCAGTACCAATGTATGGGTAAAGGTTCCGTTTATCGCGGCAAATGATTCAGTTACGATCTACTTCTTCTATGGTAACCCACTTGCTTTGTCGGTATCGAATGTTGACTCAGTACTTGACCCTTATTCTAATGGAGCTATTCCCACATCCGCTACTACAGTCGCCAACTGTATTCCATTCGGCAACGGTAGTGGAACTTATGGAAATTATAAAGGCTTCACGTATCAGAATATTGACGAGTTTTTCATCCTTCCTGGCAATACTGTGTGCTTTGACCTGGGAGGTATAAATGACGTTGATATCTCCATCAACCTGGATGTATGTAAAACTGACTTTAACGGAAGTGACTCTTGTGATGTTGATGGCTACCTCAGCATTTTAACAAGCCAGATGGCAGCGGTTCCACGAGGCAACGCCACATGCGGTGATTTCGAGTTGTGCTTTACTGCTGACAGCGCCTATCACTTTTGGGGCCAGGGGATAAAATGGAGAGTGAGCCCTACTGGAACCTTTACTACAGACGGAAGCTGCACGCCAACAGTCTGCGGTACTACTAACACCGATGTCAGCGGTAAGTTCGTACGACGTTTTTTCAATGATGAAACGTCTTGGGACGACAGCTATATTGGAGGCTTTGTTGTAAACGGTTATACCCGTAATACAACCTTTAGTCCGGAACCATCAGCTGCTGTTGGTTCAGAGAGAAACACCTCGGATATTGTTGTATCTGATATTGTAATTTGTATTGGAGATTCAGGTATGCTTACTGTATCACTGGATACAACTACTTTACTAATTCCACCTTATACGTATTCGTGGACACCAACCGATAGCTTGAGTTGTACGACCTGCGATACCACTTTTGCATTCCCAACGGTTACTACGGTTTATCAGATTCTTGTTACAGATTCTGCCGGAACTATGGATTCAATAAACGTAACAGTAACAGTTGCTACACTAACACCAACACCAAACGCAGGTAACGACACTTCGTTTTGCATAGGTGCTTCTGTAACACTGAATGGAAGTGGTGGGCCAACTTATGCGTGGAGCCCGGGAACAAGTCTTTCCGATAGTACCGTTGCGAATCCTGTAGCTACCCCGTCGACCACAACAACCTATGCATTGACCGTGGATAACGGCTGTGGAATAGCGACAGATTCCATTACATTATCCATCATTGTGCCGGTAGCAGATGCAGGGCCAACAGCCACCTTCTGCTTTGGTGGGAGTGTACAATTAACCGGAACAGGTGGTGTTAGCTACCTATGGTCCCCTAACCAGTTCCTGAGCTGTACGGCTTGTGATAAAACAAATGCCAACCCTCCTAGTGACATGACGTACTATGTAACTGTAACCGATAGTTTTGGCTGCATGGATACGGATAGTGTTCTTGTTGAGGTCAATGGGGTTCCTATCTCTGCAACGGCTGTTCCTTCTACGCTTTGCTTTCCTAGTGACAGTGTTCAGCTAGAGGTTTCTGGTTCAATTGACATTTCTGACAACTTTGATCCTGCCTTGGATCCGACTGTATGGACCTCGATAGTGGGTGGATATGAGTCAGTAAATTGCCTGTCTGTATCTGGTGATGCACTGTATTTTGACGGCAATACAACCCGAACAGCTGAAACCGTTGACGTCAACGTAGTTGGTGGTGGATCCGTAGATTTCTGGCTCCACATTGCCGATGTGACAGTTGGATCTTGTGAAAATGCTGATCCTGGTGAGGAAGTGGACCTGGATTACTCCATTAACGGTGGTGGTACATGGGTGAACATTAACACTTACCTAACCACTGCTTATCCAGCATTTGCCCCCGTTTCTGAACTAATCCCCGCTGGGGCACAGACCGGAGCTACCAGATTCCGTTGGAACCAGCTCAACCACTCAGGGTCTTGTTGCGACCACTGGGCGATTGATGATGTGGTTATAAACACCATTGGTGACACACTGGATTCTACGTCGATCATCAACTGGTCTCCAGGTGTTACGCTGGATGATTCTACCAGCATCACACCCATTGCTGTGCCGGGTGGACAGATGACCTATATAGTAACGGTGGACGACCAGGGTTGTATCACTTCGGATACTATTACAATATATATTGATTCAACGGTTATCACTACAACCAGTGACACCGCATTTTGCCAGGGTAATTCAGGAGTAATTGGCGTTACATCTAATACGCCGACAGCCAGTTACCTATGGTCACCGGCAACGGGATTGAGCAGTACGACCACACCGTTCCCTACAGCGACTCCAACGAGTACCACTACCTATTTCGTAGATGTTACCAATACAGCTGGCTGTATGTACACTGACTCTTTAGTGGTGACAATCGATACCTTGCCTACGGCATCGTTTACCGAAGTGTCCACAGATCTTACAGTTACCTTTACCAATACTTCTGTTAACGGGACTTCGTACTTCTGGGATTTTGGCGATGGGTTTTTAGCTACGGTAGCCAACCCTGTACATACATACAATAGTAACGGTACTTATAATGTATGTCTTACTGCAGTGAACTATTGCGGTACCGACACTTCTTGTACGAACGTTACCGTTACCCTGGGTGGATGTACCAATACCGTTGCAGCATTTGACACGATCACAGTAGACCTAACCGCTGTGTTCACAGATATGTCAACGGATGCCACGGGGTGGGCATGGGACTTTGGTGACGGTGGTAATTCCACGGTCCAAAACCCTGTATATACGTACGCTGCTGCCGGCACTTACAATGTGTGTTTGGTGACCACCAATCCCTGCAGCTCTGACACTACCTGTATTATGGTAACCATCACTACCTCAGGTCCTCCTTGTACGCCAACGGTAGCTGGGTTTACTTCCAACAGTGTAGGCCTTGATGCTGTGTTTACTGATGCTTCCAGTGATGCGGTAGCATGGTCATGGGACTTTGGTGATGCCAGTACTTCGACAGATCAGAATCCTGTGCATACCTATGCGGCTGATGGCACCTATAATGTATGCCTGATTACAACCAATGCTTGCAGCTCAGATACAAGCTGCATGAATGTTACAGTTGCAGCTTCAACGTGTACCCCAGCAACTGCGGCCTATACTTCCGCACCTTCAGGACTTACAGTGACATTTACCGATGCTTCTACGGATCCTTCAGCATGGAACTGGGACTTTGGTGATGCCAGTACTTCGACAGATCAGAATCCTGTACATACCTATGCTTCGGCAGGCACATATACAGTGTGCCTGATCGTGACCAACCCGTGTAGTGCGGATACATCCTGTACCAATATCACAGTTACGGTATGTGCAACGCCGGTGGCTTCGTTCACTTCATCGAGCAGTGATCTAACAGTCACCTTTGCCGATGCATCTACCAATACAACATCGTGGTCATGGGATTTCGGCGATGGAAATACCAGTAACTCTCAGAATCCGACGTACTCCTATAGCGCAGCAGGAACATATAATGTCTGCCTGACTGCCAATAGCGGTTGTGCTATTGATGTGATGTGTGACTCAGTAACGGTAACTTCCTGTCCTGCGGTGATCGCAGCATTTACCTATTCTGACTCTATGCTTACTGTTGACTTTACAGACCTGTCTGTAGGTGCAGATGCCTGGAGTTGGGACTTTGGGGATGGATTTACTTCCACTACACAAAATGCATCGCACACTTATGCCAGTTCAGGAACGTACACGGTATGCCTTACTTCGTCAAGTGCGTGTGCTTCAGATAACACATGTATTGTAGTAACAGTGGTAACGGTTGGTCTTGAAGAGAGCATGTTGGACAACCTGAAATTATTCCCTAATCCGACGGAGGGAATCCTGAATATCAGCATTCCAGCCAATGTGGAACAGGATATGATATTTACTATTTATAATATCTTAGGTGAAGTGGTATTCGAAACATCAGCCTCAAAATTGGAGGGTGAAACTTTAAATGGAGGACAGAAGCGCTATTCAATTGACCTTGGATACTTGGCTAATGGTTCATACCTACTAAAGGCCCAATCAGGGGATAAATTATTTACAGAGCAAGTTGTTCTCTCTAAATAGTTGGACAGAGACATCTTGACTCTTGATTATTTCTAAGTTACAGGATGGGATCAGTCTGTCAAAAGCTCAAGGTGAAGTTAGGTGAGATGCTGACTATTAGCCTACTGGTAGCAATGCCGGCTAATATTGCAAATGCTCAGACTATTGTTTATTCAGAGACTTTCACTACGGGACTTTCTTACTGCCCTACAGATCCGGTGTACGATAATTGGATCTCATTCAGGTTAGCCCTGGATACTTCTGTCTTTGAGTTCACCAAAGTGACGATAAAAGGCTCACTGGATACTGTTGGCCGGTCATGCAGTGATACAGTTATGGTGAACGAAATGGCAACCGCTCTAAGAATAGGTACAATCGGTGATTGGATTGGGTGTAGTGGTAACGATTGGCACGTAGGGACAGGATGCGTAGCAGGCTGCGCCCTTCTAGCAGATGCGATCGAATTCACAGCTGATGGTACCAACTGCGCTTGTACTAGTCCTGGTTATATCCTCAGGCCAGCAATCGGTAACAGTAACTGGGGCGGTATTGCCGGGGCCACCTGCACGGCCCCGACACAGGTCATGACAGTGATCTTTGAATATGCAGCTTGCAGTTTATATACCAACATCGTAGTTGCGGACCCGGCTTGTAAAGGCGGCCCTGGCTCCATCGATCTAAGCGTGATAGACGGAACCGCTCCGTATACCTATGCTTGGTCATCAGGAGATACGATTGAAGATCCCACCGGTTTGCCAGCAGGGACCTATACCGTTGAGGTTACAGATAACAAGGGGTGTATGTTTAGTGACACTGCTATACTAACAGACCCGGTCTTATTCAGCGAGGTTATCTGCATTGGAGATTCTGTGCAACTAAGTGCTGATTCTATGCTTTGCTTTGGTACAGGACCCTATACCTACTCCTGGACACCTACAGCAGATTTAAGTTGTACAACTTGTGAGAATCCCTACGCGAGTCCTACGGCCAACGTGACCTATGTAGTTGTAATAACGGATGGTTCAGCAGCTGTAGATTCAGTTGAAGCGGTGGTTAACGTGTTTAGTTCGTTGCCGGTGGCAGATGCCGGTGTTGACACTTCTTGTTGTGAAGGGCAATATGTTCAACTGAATGGCTCAGGTGGGGCTCTTTACCAATGGTCCCCGGGAATAGACCTGTCGGACTCGACTATTGCCAATCCGCTTGCTTTGCCAAAAATGACCAAGGATTATGTGATGATAGCAACGAATGGATGTGGAAGTGATACTGATACTGTTATGGTGACGGTTAATTTGCTACCAGTAATCTCCAGCTCAGATACATCGGTATGCCCAGGTGATTCCGTTCAATTAGGTGCTACAGGAGGTGTAACATACTCGTGGTCTCCAGGTGCAAGTTTAGATGATTCTACTATTGCCAATCCTATAGCATCGCCGAACGCTACCACGGTATATACAATCACCGCTACATCGGCAGAAGGCTGCAATGGTAATGGTTCGCTTACGGTTTCGGTAGATAGCGTGAACCAGCTGATAACTTCAACTTCCAAAGACACAATCTGCCCGAACGATAGCGTTCAGCTGTTAGCAACTACCTGTACCCCACTTTCAGAGGATTTTGAAGGAGGTCTTAACGGATGGAACGGAAATAGTACGCTCTGGCATCTGGAAACAGCACAATCCAGTAGCCCTACTACCAGCTGGACGTATAATACAGGTACTCCAATCTACAACTTTGACATAGGCACGAATATGGGTACGCTGACCACACCAATGATCGACCTAACCAGTAAAGCTCCTGGTGACACTACGATGCTGACATTCAATTGTCTTTACGAAACGGAAGACCTGGGGACCACATTTGACCAGCGCTGGATCCAGATATCCAGTAATGGAGGCCCGTTTACTCCATTCTTACAATTCTCAGGCGAGGCCATGAATGTCTGGCACAGTCATTCGATTGATCTTACCGCATATAACGGAGACAGCATCCAAATTGGGTTCTTCTTCAACACCATTGACGGTATACTCAATGCGTACTGGGGATGGTCAATTGACGATGTAGAATTACCATGCAGTGGTGTGGATACATCATTGACCTATACATGGACACCAACCACAGGACTGGACAATCCAAATATCTACAATCCAAAAGCGAGCCCTGATTCAACCACTACTTATGTGGTCACAGCGCAAATTGGCTCTTGCAGTATAAGCGATACTATTACCGTATATGTTGACACCAGCAATTTCATATCTATCACACCGGTTTCACAGCTATGCCTGGGTGATTCTATAATGCTGGAAGTAACGGGTTCTCCGGGACAACCTGACACATCTGGATGGACCTATGCATGGTCGCCAGGCTCAAGTTTGTCGGATACAACGGCAGCAGGGCCCTACGCATCTCCAACAACACAGACGGTATATCAGGTAAATGTAACCAACATATGTGGCACTTATACAGATACGATGTCATTCCCGGTTAAGAGTATCCCAACCGCGGATGCGGGGCTTGATACCAATTTCTGTTATGGAGGAAGTGTACAACTCACAGCTACTGGTGGCGTGACTTATTTATGGTCGCCAAATTCGTTCTTGAGTTGTACGGCCTGTGACAAGACCAATGCCAATCCTCAGACGGATATGACCTATTATGTAACGGTAACAGATAGCTTTGGCTGCTCTGATATGGACAGCGTTTTTGTTGAAGTGAATGGAATGCCTGTTACCGCAATAAGTGACAAAACATTCATTTGTGCGCCTGGAGATTCTGTGTTGCTCTCAGCAGAGGGAATATCAGATTGCAACGACTACAATATCACAAATGTTGGGTATGCCCCTGTTGGTGGGACTGGAACTGCTGTATTCCTGAACGACGATGAGGTAAGTGTGGGATTGCCTATCGGCTTTACGTTCAACTTTTACTGCAATGATTATACAACGTTCTACATCTCATCCAATGGGTTCCTTACGTTTACCAACGATCCGAATAGCGGGTGCTGCTCGGGGCAGCTAATTCCAGATCTTAATAGTCCTAACAATTTGGTAGCCTTCGTTTGGGATGATATGTTCCCGCCTGGGAACGGTACAATTGACTACTTCACAACTGGTACAGCGCCTAACCGGCAACTGGTGATGAACTATAGTGATATCCCTTTCTGCTGCGGGTCAACTCCAGAGGTTAATACACAGGTTGTATTGCATGAAAATGGAAACCATATCGAGATACATACCGCCTACGCAAATAACATCAGTCCTGGTACAATGGGGTTAGAAAATATTGATGGGTCCATAGCACATCCGGTATTAGGCAGAAATGCGGCAACCTGGAACGTCGTAAATGAAGGACTCAGGTTTAGTCCGCTAACGGCGCCTTTGTTGGATACTACATTGGTTTACAGTTGGACCCCTGGGGGTACGCTGGCCGATTCAACAGCTTCCAGCACAATCGCCACTCCATCTGGTGATATAACATATATTGTTGAGGTCAATGACGATGGATGTATTCAAACAGATACCGTGATGATCTTTATGGATACAACTGTTATTTCAGTATTTGCAGATACGGTGATATGCCAGTTTGACTTGGCACAGTTAAACGTTACAGCCAATACTGTTCTCTCCACCTATCAGTGGAACCCTGCAACAGGGTTAAGTAATGCATCAATTCAAAATCCAACAGCATCTCCGGGTTCCAGCACAGACTATACGGTTACGGTGGTAAACACAGCAGGTTGTGAATTCACCAGTGATACAGTGAGCGTTACGATTGATATGCCACCCACTGCCGCCTTTACGGAGACATCAGTGGATCTTGAATCTACTTTTACCAATACTTCGACAAACGGAGTCTCTTTTCTATGGGACTTCGGCGATGGATTTCAGGCAAGCATTAGTGATCCTGTACATACCTATAATGCCAATGGCACCTATAATGTTTGTTTGACAGCGACCAATGCTTGTGGCTCGGACACCTTTTGTGCCAATGTTACTGTGGCCCTGGGAGGATGTATAAATACAGTTGCTGCATTTGATACTATTGTATCAGGCCTGACGGTAATCTTTGCAGATAGTTCTTCAGACGCAGATAGCTGGGCATGGGACTTTGGTGATGGCAATACATCTACTGTCCAAAATCCGGTTAACACGTATCTGTCAGATGGCACGTACAATGCATGCCTGGTTACTACCAATCCGTGTAGCTCAGATACGATATGTATGGTGGTAACCGTCACAGGCAATACCGTACCCTGCGTGCCTACGGTGGCCTCCTTTTCTTCGAGCAGCATAGGCCTGGATGTGGTATTTACAGATGGCTCAAATGATGCTACCTCCTGGTCATGGGACTTTGGTGACGGTAATTCCTCAACCGCGCAAAACCCAGTTCATACCTATGGAGCAGATAGTACGTACACGGCCTGTTTGATCGCTACCAATGCGTGCAGTGCAGATACGATCTGCGACACCGTCACGGTAGCTGCCTCTAACTGCACACCGACCATAGCAGCTTTTACGTCTTCCAACAATGGACTGATCGTGAATTTTACTGATAGCTCAAGTGATGCGACAGGGTGGGCGTGGGATTTTGGAGATGGAAATACGGCAACAACTGCCAATCCATCCAACACCTACTCAGTTCCAGGAACATACACCGTGTGCTTGGTGGTGACCAATCCATGCAGCACGGATAGTATTTGTACCAGTATCACCGTTACAGCTTGCTCGACTCCGGTGGCATCCTTTGTTTCATCAGACAACGAACTCATAGTGACATTCACTGACCTTTCGACAAATGCCACTTCATGGGCATGGGACTTTGGTGACGGCAATACGAGTATCTCTCAGAATCCGACCTACGCCTATAGTACCAGTGGCACGTATTACGTTTGCTTAACGGTTACCAGCAACTGTGACACAAATATGTTCTGTGATTCCGTGACGGTAACATCCTGCGCAACCGTGATCGCTTCGTTCACTTATTCAGACTCCGCACTGGCGGTTGACTTCACAGACCTATCGGTGAATGCAGATAGCTGGAGTTGGAATTTTGGAGATGGTTTCAATGCCGCAACACAAAACCCTATGCATACCTATGCTCTTCCCGGAAGTTACATGGTGTGCCTGACGGCTATCGGTGCCTGCATGTCTGACACGATTTGCATGTTGGTAACAGTTGGGCTCACCGGAATAGATGATGCAACAAATGATACCGCTTTGGAAGTATATCCAAATCCTACTGATGGGTTACTCAATCTGTCAGTACGTACAATGCCCAAGAGCATATTCGTTTCCGTTTACAATCTTCTGGGCGAGGTAGTGTACTCTTCAAGTGGCGCTGACATACACATGTCCAATGTGAACGGCCCGGAAACAACTTTCACAATTGACCTGAATCACCTGGTAAATGGTTTTTATTTGCTTAAGGTTCAAATTGACGAGCAAGACTTCATGGAGCAACTGATATTTAGCAAGTAAAGCCCAGGTGCACTTTCGATAATCATGAGCCTACTTCTAGAAGTTCACCCGGACTATCCCAACCGGCATTCTATCACTAATATTGTACAATGTCTTCGAAATGGAGGTGTGATTGTGTACCCAACTGATACCGTTTACGCATTTGGATGCGACATCTACAACAACAAGGCACTGGAACGTGTATGCCGTATTAAAGGTATCAAAATGTCAAAGGCGAACTTTTCATTTATCTGTTCCAGTCTCAGCCATATTTCTGATTACTCGCGAAATGTGAGCACCCCTGTCTACAAGCTTATGCGCAAGTCCTTGCCGGGCCCTTATACATTTATTCTACAAGCGACGAGCACCGTACCGAAACTCTTCAAGAGTAAAAAGAAAACTGTAGGAATTCGGGTTCCAGACAACCGTATTGCTTTAGACATATTGGAGGAGCTGGGCAATCCACTGCTTTCCACATCCATTCCTCGGGATGAAGACTTGCTGACCTACCCTACTGATCCGCAAGTAATATACGAGCGCTATAAGCACGTAACAGACATCACAGTTGATGGTGGCTTTGGGAATAATGAGGAGTCAACAGTAATAGACTGTACTGGTGAAGAGCCAGAGATAATTCGTGAGGGGCTTGGCGTGTTTGAACTCTAGAGCAGAGCTGCTTTCCTGGCTTTTCAGTCTAAAACGATGCCTTGATTCCAAGCTTTACTGCTCTTGGCATCCCTGGCCTTAATCCCGCTGGCCTTCTAGCAACAATATTAACATTATTGGTAAGATTGGTGACATTGGCAAAAAGGGACATGTTATTACTTATTATATAGTTCCCACTAAGGTCTAAAATAAACTGTTCGTCAGTCATAGCCACTACATCTAAGTCATCTTGTCCTGCTGTTGTTCTCATTTCATCAACCAACTTGCCGCTTATACTAAAACCGAACGTCTTGTTTTCAATGCCTAGCAAAAAGGACGCTTGATGCGCAGCGATGTAAGGGAGTTTATCTCCCGCTTGTACTTCTCCCCATCCTTCGAAATCACTATCAAAATCGCTTTTAAATGCTGCATCAGTATAGGTATATACAATGGTAAATGGCATATTGAACCTGGTGCTAACCCTGGTAAGCAAATTATATGTAACCTGCGTTTCCACCCCCATAGCCTGTACCTCACCTCCATTATACTGATCGTTGCTACCGCCTCCACCTGCTGCTGCTAGATCTGAACCCAATAGGTTGCTATAATCGTTTAAGAAAACCACTGCCTGACCTGTCAAGGCCCTCTTATGGAATCGGATACCTAGCTCGTAGTTGATGCTTTCCTCTGGTAAAGTGCCCTCCTTTGAACCGGGAGGTGAAAAGCCCTTATGTACACCGGCGAAACTGCTGATCACCTTACTGAACTTATAGTCTATTCCGATACCCGGAATCCACACGTCGACCCAATTGTTCCTGATTGTGACAGATGTTCCCTCTCTGTCAGGATCTGACTTTCCATAATCAACCCTGTTGATGGTAACGTTCTCATACCGAAGTCCGGGAATCAGTGTCAGCTTATTAATAACTGCCCTGTACTGGATATATGCCGCAAAAGCCCTGGCCGTTTCGACTCTATTGCTTTCAGTACCAGGGGTTCCCCTGGTGGTCATTAGCATTCTTCCCTCGTTCATTTTGTACTTGTCGACCCACTGAAACCTATCAATCTGATCCTGATGAAGCCTTACACCTACTTCCACCTCACTTTTCACCTTTTCCTTCCCAAAACCATAATTCATAACACTTTGTATTCCCTTTGAATAATAGCTCCTGTTGTTGGCCTTCACGTGAAGGGCATCATCAGATGAAGAAGCACCGGTAATAACCGCATAAGCGGCTGAATTTGATACCGGGTTATCCAGGACCTCTGCAATTTTAGCCTGACCGCCAATCGAATCCGCCTCGACTTTATCCAGTTTGTACCAGTTCCTGGCAAATTCAGAACGATACATGGTGGTAGTGAGATTTAGGTTTTCAGAAAAACTCGCCACATGTCGAATCTGAAATTGATTCTGATTGGTGCTCATTAAGTCCTTCTGGGAAGCAGCATAGCGCCTAAGAGGGTCAGCATCAAAATCTTCCTCTGTCAGGCCTAAATACGTCTCATGTGATATTTCATTGGCGTGCCCAACTTTAAAGGTTAAGGACTGGTACACCTTGGCATCAAGCTTCGTGTTAATCCGTAATTTGGCCAGATAGTCCTTCTTATCAAAACCGGTACTCCCTCCACCGTCCAATGTTTTGAATCCGTCAGCCATATACTGAAAAGTCTCCACGCTATATCCGATTTGCTTTTTGCTATCTCCAGCAACAGCATGAAGACTGCGCCCGCCAAAACTCCCGACAAACATGTCAAACTTCCCTGCGAATTCACTCGGAATTTGAGTGGAAATCAAGTTGATGGCGCCTCCCGTTGTATAAGGTCCATACTTGATCTGACTGGACCCCTTGAGCACCTCCACGGCTTGCATCCTGCCGATAGTGGGGAAATAATAAGCTGCTGGTGCTGCATAGGGTGCTGGAGCCATGAGCACTCCATCTTCCATAATCGTTAT
>DTRK01000064.1 GCA_012965955.1 Flavobacteriales bacterium | reverse complement strand
TTATGAGGTATATGAAAAAGGGGGCATCACTGAAAACAAGGTGGTGCTGGACCGGAATGACTTGGCTCCTGGTTTGTTCCTGTATGAGCTGCAAAATGGCCAGGAGATGTACTGTGGCAGGATGATAGTGGAGTAAGGGTTGATTTAGTACATTTACCAGATGAATTCTACCCAACAACCCGATGGTGCTTATCCCATGCTTGCCAAAACCCTGCACACCCAATATGTAGTCCTTAGATCAAAGGATGCCATAGCAGACCAGTTCACAGAAAAGGAAGGGAAAAGGCCAAAGCAGTACACGTTACTATAAAAATCCAAAATCGACGTGGTAATGGTCATCGTGAAGGTTGTCAATTGATTTAGGAAGGCTCTGAGCGAAATAGATGCCAGAACTCTGAAGCCTTTTCCCGGACTCTGTGTCAAAGAGATTGTCTTTCAGGTTGATTTTGAAAATGACTTTTTTGATATACATGCCATTTTTACGTGCCGCTTCTTCCATGGCCAGGATATGTCGTGCCATATTCTCATAGTCAATAGATACTTTCTTGTTGAGTTTTAGAACACCGTCTTTATCGAAGTTCAGGGCGTATCGAAATATCCCGATCCGGTCAAAAAATTTATGCTGTTTGCCCTTTTTCATCAGGGGCGTCATGAAATCCAGGCTGGTACCATTTTGATGGGTGCGGTGGGGGAACATGCTACCGCCTTTTTTGTTAGAGCATTCCATGACCCGGAATGATATTCCGTCACATGTTGATTCACAGATCTTATAACCATCTAAAACGGTCGTGTGAATGGTCGAATGCACATAAGCCCTTCCAAGGATATAATAAGAAAATGGGCTGAAGTATTTGTAGTTGTCACCACTATATGGCAATAGGTACGCATTTTGAATCTTGCCTTTGTGGACAGGGCCTATGGATTTACTCGTTCCCATATTTACATAGAATATCTGGGAGGTGGATCTAACTCCAATAAAGATCAATACCGCCAGCAACACCCATCGCATGATTCCCTGTCTTTTGATCCACATAACTGTACTTTTCACCTTACTTGAGATGTTTAAACGCATTGCGAACTCGAAATATTTGTATTTTGTTGCATTGGTACTTTGACAATGCCCCGTTGGCCTGAACGACATAAGTAGTAAATTAGTTTTTTGACATGTCCATCTCCAAAATTGCCTATACGCTGATTTCCTTTTTGGCAGCCATTATCATATTGTCGTATGGGAAGAACCTGATCATGCCTTTCATATTAGCGCTGTTTATCTGGTTGCTGATCAAAGAGATAAAGAAGGCCATGAACAAGATTGGGTTTGTGAGGCGGAAGTTCCCATCCTGGTTATTGAGTGTAATTGCATCTGTCTTTATGTTCCTTGTGTTGGGCTTTGTTACTGAACTGCTCGTTTACAACATCAAGGCTTTGTCCCACAGCAGTGCATCCTATGCCGCTAATTTGGATAAGATGGCCAATATGATTAATGACACTTTTGATATCAACTTGAGATCATTGTTGGGTGATTATGCGACAGACCTCGATTTCGCCTTCATATTGAGTACAGTAGTAAATTCACTTACTGATATATTGGGAAATGCCTTCCTGATAGCCCTGTATGTGCTCTTCCTTCTGATAGAGGAGTCTATTTTTTCAGCTAAGCTCAAGGCGATATTCCCTGAATCGGATCGGTTTGAAAGGGTGGATGGTATTGTTAGAAAAATAGAGAATGCTGTAACCGATTATATTGGATTGAAAACCCTGGTGAGTTTAATTACAGGGGTGTTGAGTTATATCGTACTGCTCATATTGGGTATTGATTCGCCTGTTTTTTGGGCCTTCTTAATCTTCTTGTTGAACTTTATTCCCACAATCGGGTCCTTGATTGCAACGCTGTTCCCGGCCATTTATGCCCTATTGCAATTCGGTGAACTGACTCCATTTGTTCTTGTTCTTTCCCTGGTTGGGTTGGTTCAAATCATTGTGGGAAACATACTGGAGCCGAAGATCATGGGCAATGCGCTGAACATAAGCTCACTGGTGGCAATTCTCTCACTTTCTTTCTGGGGATGGTTATGGGGGATTACCGGCATGATCCTAAGTATCCCGATTACGGTGATGATCGTCATTGTCTTCGCCCAATTTCCAGGTACCAGGCCCATTGCGATCTTGCTTTCCGGGAAAGGCAAGGCCGATTCATAGTATCGTTTAATGTAATTATTCTCTGGTTTGGTCTTTTTATCTTACCGTTGATAAGCACCAATTTAAGCCAATGTCGGGCATACTCACAAGGCAGGATAAAAACAAGATAAGGTTAATTCTAAGGGAGCATTTTCCCTATTACAATGCACTCTCACTAGAGGGCAGGAAGAAGTTTTTTAAGCGGCTTATTCACTTTATCAAGAGTAAGCGGTTCTATGGGAAAGAAGGACTCACGATCACCGAGGAAATGCTCATTCTGGTCGGAGCAGCATCCATACAACTTACATTTGGCCTGAAGAGGTACATGATCGCCCACTTCAAGGTGATCATGATGTTCCCCAGCACCTTTCATTTCAGACTCTTGAACAAAGATCTTAAAGGTGCAGCCTCAGCCAGGGGCACGCTGTATTTGTCATGGGAAGCATTTCAACATGGTTATGAAGTTTCGGATGACAAACGGAATCTGGGATTGCACGAGATGGCCCATGCCCTAAAATTGAATGTGCTGGCTGGCGCTACATTTGATGCAGCGTTTGCCTCATACATCGAAGAATGGGATGAGGTAAGCACGAAGGAATTTAAGAACTTGAAAGATGGTGGAGCATCATTTCTCAGAAAATATGGGGGTACGAATAGGATGGAGTTCTTCGCGGTTGCGGTGGAACATTTTTTTGAGGCGCCTGAGCAATTTCAGAAAGAACTGCCCGACGTGTTTAACCATTTGTGTGTGTTATTGAACCAAAACCCAATGAATAGCCGAGGTGATTTTGAGTTGACCTCAGGCTTTATAAAAATGGCAAATTTGAAAAGGAGGAAGTTCCCGCTACCAGAGAAGATAAAACTCAGTTATGAGTACCAAAATTTTCATTGGACCTATCCTGTCTCATTTTTTGGTTTTATTTTCGCCTTTCCCATTGCGAAATCGCTGTATGACCAAACCCTGGTCAGTTCTTATGTTATGGCGGTATTGGTCATAGCCATCATCGTTGTTGCTGGCATATTGCAACATTCGGCACTGGTTAAAAGTAAGGCCTGGGCGCTTCAGTACTACCCGATTTATCTACTCTTCGGATGCACCCCATTAGTCTGTGTGGCGCTGCTTGCCTTGAATTATTCTTTCACGGTACCGGGGCAATACACTGAATTGCACAATGTAAAATTTAAGAGGTGGATCCCAGGTGAGGTGACCTATGTGTTAGAGAATTCTGCCCATACGGACCACGAGGGCTTCCGCAAGTTTGAGACCAAGAACATGAAAATGGCCTCAGGTGAAGTGGTTCAGCTGAAACTGTATTTTAGAAAAGGCCTTCTCGGATTCTGGGTACTTGAGGGCCGGGAACTCATCCGCACGGAAGAGGAGTGACGTTGACCGGATCCTTTTCAACTCTTGCCGAAGTAATTGAAATTTCATGCTTTCCATCCAAAACATCAAGCCAAAATGCTAGACGTAATAAAAAAGCAAACTGTTTTGACCTATTTGATCAGGAATTTTCCAACTAACGTTTTGGATTCTCCTGCCAGTTCTATGAAATATATGCCTGGGGCAAGACCGTTGCGTTGGATAATCACCTCGCTTTCCGAAGTCATTGATTCCTCCAATAGCTTTTTACCCAGTAGGTTATATACATGGATCGTATATGGCCCATTAAAGACAGAACGGTCAAAATGGACTATTGCCCGGTCTTCCATGGGATTGGGGAAAATCCGCAGTATTGGAGGAAGAGCGAATTCCTCTAATGCTGTTATGGTGACCTCAAGGGTGTCAGAACTTCCCGAACAGCCATTGGCATCTGTGACCATTACCGAATATAAGCCAGAAACTGTGGCCGTATAAGTTTGGCTGGTCGCTCCGGTCAGTGCCGTGTCACTGGAGTACCATTGGTACGAAACTGCCGAACTTGAGGTGAGATCATTGCTACTTTGAGTTATTACAGGTACAGGCAAAGCATTGACATTGAGCACAGTCACAAATACGCTGTCACAACCTTGAACGGTCAGCATGGAGTCATAGAAGGTTTGCGCGTCACTATAGTAGGTGCCGTTGATCATAGCACTGTCACCTGAACAAATGGCGATCGTGTCCCCTATTTCATAGGTTGGATCAAGGGTAATCTCCAAAATAAACACGCTGTCACACCCTTTAGCCGTTTGCAAGGAGTCGTAATAGGTGCCCGCATCGGTGTAGAACACACTATCCACCATCACTGTGTCTCCTGAACACAGGGTGACGTTATTGCTAAATTCATAGCTGGCATTTACAGCCAATAATGTCCGGATGATACTGTCACAACCATTCACCGCCATGAGCGTATCATAATAGGACCCGGCGACATATTGGTACATGCCTCCCAGCATCACGCTGTCACCATCGCACATCACTGAATCCCGGGTGTAGGTTTTTGGCGAGAGATCAAGACAGGAACCAACAGTGGTGGGTACTGCATTGGGAACAGAATCACTATAAATAAAGTTGGTGAGACATGAACTAGAATTGGCCTTGGGATTCGTGAACCGCATCATAGTAAGCACACCAAAGGCAGGTAGGGTGGACCGAAAGCAAAAGCAAGCACAAATCCTGTATCAACGGCATACGAAGGATTAAAAGAGGTAAATGGGCCCCAGCCGTACTGGTCAAGCCACCCACCATAAAGACTATCTATAAGAATATTCGTAATTTCAAACTGGAACCCGGCACAAGGGGCAACAAAGCGGTTGTCCAGAATAATTTCCACATCGTAATAATCGCCAAGGACGGGATCATATCCACAGGTGAGTGCACCGAAAGATAGGTCGGCACTTGATTGTGCAGAAGCACTTAAACAGATACTTAAAAGTAGGGGTAGTAATAAGAGCTTTTTCATGGCGACTGGAGTTTTTAATAACGCATATTCTACGGAAATTCTAGTTAATCCATTTTACTTCCCTGGTGCCGGTGGCTTCCCACCTCCCTGTACCGGGGGTTTTGGGTTAGGTGGGGTGCCTCCAGATTTAGTAGGAGCTGGCTTACTACCTCCTCCTTTGCCTTTTCGTGGTGGTGAACCCTTACCACCTTCGTCAATCGACTTGCCTTTTAAGTAGGTTGGTAATTCCATACCAGCCATATTGAAGACGTCTTCCAATGCCGGAACAGACTTATACAGGCCTGACAGGAAGTTGGCAGTGGATGTTTGTCCATCGCCGCCAGCACCTCCACCGGTATCCCAAACAGTGACCTTATCGATTTTGATATTCTTAATGGCTTCAGCTTGCATTTTTACAATTTCTGTCAACTTATCAGTTATAAGCAGTAATGCTGCATCCTGTGCATTCTCGCCGGCAGCCTCCACAATCTTGTCAAATCCCATCGCCTGCTTGGTCAATACTTCGTAAATACCTTTCGCTTCTGCTTCCTTTCGGAGCAGGATAGCATCGGCATCACCCCTGGCAACACGCCTGATGTTTTCCGCTTGTGCTTCCGCGTCGATCTCAATTTTCTGTTTGGCAATTTCTGCCGGGATCACAATATTGGCAGTTTGTGTGGCCTTGTCTCGTGTAGCTCTCACGTTTTCAGCGATTTTCTCGGCTGCGTATGACTCCTCTAAGGCCTTCGCCGCCTGAACTTTCTCAGCAGCGATTGCTATCTTTTCCGCTTCGGCCTCTCTCTCACGACGGGTAGCATTGGAGTTGGCTACTTTTACTTTGGCAAGGTTCTCCCCTTCAACGGCTGTTGCATCTGCATCAGCCACTTTTACCCTTTGATCCTGAACAGCATTGGCCTCTCCAACCATACCGTCCCTATCTTTTTCAGCTACACTCTTGCGGGCATCGTTAATCGCCTTTGCAGCCGCTTCCTTACCCAAAGCTTCGATATATCCCGACTCATCTTTAATGTCGGTAACGTTAACGTTGATCAGCTTAAGGCCGATTTTCTGAAGTTCCGCCTCCACGTTGGAAGCGACATTGGCGAGAAATTTATCTCTGTTCGAATTGATCTCCTCAATGTCCATTGTGGCAACGACAAGTCTTAATTGACCGAAGATGATATCCTTGGCGAGGTCATAAACACTTGACTGGTCCAGTCCCAACAGTCGTTCAGCCGCATTGGTCATCACCCCGGGTTCTGTTGAAATACCTACTGTAAATCGGGAAGGGACATCTACACGAATGTTCTGCTTGGACAGTGCACTGGTAAGGTCAATGTCGATCGACATGGGTGTCAGGTCCAGGAATTGGTAGTCTTGAATGATGGGCCAGATGAACGATGCACCACCGTGGATACACTTTGCGGACCGGCCCTGTGAGTCAGGTCCTTTTCCTACTTTGCCATATACTACTAAGATTCTATCTGAAGGGCACCGCTTGTAGCGCCTCAACATGGAGTAGATGATAATGAAGATAAATAGTGCCGCTATTACAAATACTACTACTATAAACTGACTCATATTCTAAGGTATTTATGATGGCTAGCCTGAAAGCGCCTACGTGCCTTCTTTCGTAACCAATAAGATTTGATCATTAATTATTTCTTTAACCCGGACTACCGTGCCTGTAGCCAATTCTGCTTCATCGTCGGTCATCGCCTGTAGAGTGCGTATGCTACCTTGCACATTGATCTGCACTTTCCCAAACCCATTGCGTTTGGGCTGTATGGTCAGATACACTTCTCCAATTCCACCTACCGCGTTCTGCATCAATAAAGTACCATCATCTGAAAGCTTACCCATAAAATGGAATATGCTCGCCATGATGGTCATCATGGCCAGGCCAGACACAGCGGAAGCGCCTACCGTTATTGCCGTGTTATATCCAGCATCTATGCAAGCTATACCGGTCCATGCAAAGATGGTGAAGAAACCCACCAGGTTCTTTAAGGTGAAGAACTGAAATCCAATGCCACCGTCCCCTTCAATATCGGCATCCACATCACCTACCTCTCCATCCACATCACCGGCAATAAAAGTGGTTACGAGAATAATGACAAAAAAGAGACTGGAAGGAAGTGCTATCATCCAGTAGATTCTCCCAAGAGTCTCCGTTTCGGCCCACCAGGAATTAAAACTAAAATCTAGAAGCATTTTATAATCATTTTGGGTTTCTTTCAAAAATAATCAAATTATTGAGTATTCCAAATAAGCGCTCAGCGTAGGTTACTGGCGTTGAAGTTATTTAAACGTATTCCAATATGTCCTTGATCATGCTGAGGAATGTATCCTCCTTTAATTTTGTAGCTTTAGGAGAAACCCAGCTAATTCTGTTCTCAAAACCTAACTTGACTTTTGGCGAGTACATATGCGAATCAAGCAGTATACAAAGAAAGGAGCTGAGATTAGTACAGATGGAGTATACAGATATTCCCTGTGGCGGATATGGGACGAATCAAAGCCATTGATACTGTTCATTTGTCTGAACCCATCCACCGCTGATGCAACAGCTGACGATCCGACCATTCGCAGATGTATTGCTTTTGCCAGGAGCTGGGGATACGGGGGTTTATACATGGGAAACCTCTTCGCATTTCGCGCCACCAATCCTACTGAACTTTATGAAGCGGCTGACCCGGTTGGGCCAAAGAACGACACGTGGCTTTTCGAAATGGCATATAAGTGCCAAATTATCGTATTCGCCTGGGGAACCAAAGGGGTGTTACTTGGAAGAAACAAACTGGTCTCCTCAAAATTTCCCAATTCCCGCTGCATTACCAAAATAAAAGCAGGGCATCCTGGCCATCCGTTGTACCTGAGGCCTGAATTGCAGTTAATGGACTATTAGAGTGGAGTGACAATAAGAACGATTACAATTCAGTTTTGGTGACGCATCCACTGGTCTGAAAACTACAGGTTAGTTGTTACTCCTTTCCACTTTGATTTTCCATTTGGGATGTGGTGAAGGAAAAGGAGCAATCAATAGTTTTAATTCCCCGGTTTTGTTTAGCGAGGTAATCTTGTATTTTTCAATCATTTGTGCGACCAGGGTGATGGTCACAACCCGAACTAAGGTAGAAGCAATACACGTGTGCCGGTCAAACCCGAAGGGGACAAAAGCTTCCGGAGGAATCTGAGAATTATCTGTAAATACGTCGCGATTTCCTGCTTTTTGAATAAATCGAGAGGGACGCCAGACTTCCGGTTCATCAAAGAATTCGGGTAAATAATGTGCTACAGCCGTGGCGATTAACATGGGGTCGCCCTTCTTTATCTGGTAGCCCATAAAAGAGAAATCCTGTGTGGCAACCCGGGGAGCCGAAAGCGAAATGGGCTGGAGTCTTTGCGTTTCCATCAACGAAGCGTTTAGCCACGGGGCGCTGAGTACTTCGTCTAGTTGTGGCGGCTGCTCTGTCCCAAATAGTTCACGGGCTTCTTTAGCAAAATGATTGAATGCTGTTTTGGACTGGAGTAAAAAATGCAGTAGAAAACCGGCTAAGGAACCAACATAAACCAGGCTATTGGTATAAGGCATATGCAAATTCGCCAGTTTATCTTGTTTGGAAAGTGGGCTACCGTCTATCTTCCGGTATTCTTCGAGGATCTTCCACAGATCACGGTCTTTGGGAAATGCTGAGTCATCAACAGATGCCCTATTGAGGATTTCTTTTAAGAAGCCCAGCGTAGTGTGTCGTGCCATTCGATACTTCGGCAACAATCGCATGAATCCGGGAAATCCTCCAACTCCAGCCCCCAGAAAAATACGTGCAAAGGTCGATAGTTTTTTCATGCTTCGATTGAAAGGACAACCAGTCATCATTTCTCCACAGCTCAGGGAAGCCATCTTGCTGTATTCTTCTACTACAGAAAATTCCTTGTTTTCTGGAATCAGGTCCAGGCTGTTGCGAATTGTATCTACCATTTGAGGATACTGCTCACCAATCGCATTTTTAGAAAAGGCAGGCAGAAGGGCCCGTCTGAACCGAGCGTGTTCTTCTCCTTCCATACCTACCAATACATGGTCGCTATTGAGGTCTTTACCGTAGTGTCTGTATATGGGGCGGGCATCAAACAGTTTGGCAGAATTGGTCTTAAAAAAACGAGTCGCCTCAGGTCCGGCAAGTATCACATACCGTCTGCCAAGTGCATGCACTTCGTAGACAGGTCCATGTTTCTTGTATTGATTCAAAAAGAATTCAAGCGGATCGGTCAAAAGTGGTTTCGCACTACCAAAAAGTCGATTTCCGTCCGCAACTGGGATTTTCTTACCCATTCCGTTACCCGATGCGTGTATCTCCTTTTTCTTACTCTGGTGTTCCAGTAGCATGCTCCGTCTCAGATTAGCATTAATGCCAAATTTTCAACCGGTTAATGTTCTTGTCTGACAATCGAACCAAAATCACGACTTTTTGCATGTGATCGTCTGGTTCCGTAATCTGGTACTTACAATGCACCCTCTATCCACTGCAACCTTCCCTGCCAGGAAACAACTGCGATTACAATCGTGAAAGGTACAAGTCAGGGTGTACTACGAATTTAGTCAAATTTTTTTGTGCTTTTCCCCTTTAATGGTAGGTGGTGAGAAATTGATCGTCCGGTTGGAGACGAAATAACTGTGAGTATCGACAGATTAATGTTACGAACTCAGGGTAAACAATCTGTTTCTTACCGAGTCCTTTTCAGTGCATACTGGTCTTTTACGAGACAGATGGGGTGAATACCCTTAAATAGCTGTTGATTATCAGTAAACTACTTTAACTTTGAAAGTCTAAAGTGTTGACTGACAATAAATACCATAGCCTTCCTCCATTTCCAAATGGTTGGTTCGCCATCGAAAGATCAGCTTTATTGCGTCCTGAGCAAATTACAACCAAGCGGTTTGTTGGCCGGGATGTTGTGATTTTCAGAACGGCCTCAGGTGAAGTATGTGTAATGGATGCATATTGTCCTCACATGGGTGCACACTTTGGCCATGGGGGGCGTGTGGTAGGTGAAGGTGTTAAGTGTCCTTTTCATGGTTTTGAATTCGACACTTCAGGTAAATGCATCAAAACAGCATACGGGAGCCCTCCGCCTCTGAACGCACTTGTTAGGACATATCCTGCGCAGGAAGTCAATGGGTTAGTTATGGTATACTATCATTCTCATGGAGAGCAACCCACATGGGATATTCCCCAATTGAACACAGATGGTTGGTCAAAATTTCGTTGGATGGAATATGAGCTTAGAAGTCACCCGCAGGAGATCACTGAAAACAGCGTGGACATTGGTCATTTTTCAGAAACGCACGGGTATACCAATGTTAAGGCAATCAGTCGCCCGGTATTCCAGGAAAATCAGCTCACCATTCATTACGGAATGGAACGAGTTAACTTTATCAACCGTATCAGGAAGCCTGTTCGGATTGAGTTTGTTGGTCAAGTCTACGGACTTGGATATTCCATTGTTGAGGCTCATACCCTTAATTATGGAATTACCACGCGCCATTGTGTGCTTCCCACTGCCTTAGAAGATGGCAAGATAATGCTGCGTATCGGGTCCAGTGTCCGAAAGATCAAAAAAGCGTCTGACATTCATTTGCTCGCTTCTGTTTTGCCAAATTCATTGTTGAATTACGTGATATCGGAAACTGTTTTTAGAGGGTACAAACACGATGTCAGCCAGGACTTCAAAATCTGGGAGAATAAGAAATATATTCTTGAAACTCCACTGGCTAACGGCGATGGCCCTATTGTGATGTACAGGGAGTGGGCACAGCAATTTTATACTTCAGAAACGTTGCAGTAGAGGGGCTTGAGGTTTTTGACATTTATTGAGCAAGAATTGACCGAAGTCCGGACCCTGCATACATATCTCTCTGTGCTGCGAATTCGCTCGTGATTCTCTCGCTCAAGCGAAGCTTGTGGTAATGGTGTACTGGACTTAGTCTTGGATTTGATGAGGTGATACCTGTGTAGTCATCATTATTGATCAAATTAAACCTTTGCCCAGCAGCGTTGTCTTAACCTTCGATTCGGAATCAGGGTATGTGTACCCAGATAAATTGTAAATTGCATCAGGTTAAACAAGGAAATTGAAAACATGAACAACTTCACCTGCTCACTAGTAACAGTCGCTCTGCTTCTCGCGGGCCTAAACGCTTTCGCCCAGTCTTTTAACGGCTACGCATTATATAATCAGCAAAATTCGAGTTCTGTTTACCTGATTGACAAAGATGCAAATATTGCCCATAGCTGGTCCTGCAATGTAAATGGAAACTATGCCGTGTTGTTAAAGGAAGATGGGAACATCGTCAGGGGAGGCAAATACAACGGAAATCAGTTAAACGGTGCGGCGGCCGGTGGTATGCTGCAAGAGTATGATCCCAATGGGAATGTGGTGTGGGAGTTCATCTATTCTACTTCACAATATGTCCAACACCATGATATTGAGATAATGCCCAATGGAAATGTCTTGTTCACGGCGTGGGAGGTGAAAACACCGGCAGAACTGACACAGGCGGGCTACGATGGAGCAAACTCAGACAAGTGGCCGACACATATTGTGGAAATACAACCAAGTGGTTCAACGGCCAACATAGTGTGGGAGTGGCATATCTGGGATCACATGATACAGGACTTTGACTCGTCCAAGGATAATTTTGGCGTGGTATCAGATCACCCTGAGCTCATGGACATCAATGCGATTTCCGGAGGAGGTCCGGGTGGTGGATCTGGTGGTGGAGATTGGTTCCATGTGAATGGCATCAACTACAATGCTGAGCTGGATCAAATAGTGTTCACTTCGCGTTTTGCTTCGGAGTTTTACATTATTGACCACAGTACTACAACGCCAGAAGCTGCCGGTCATACGGGAGGCAATTCGGGGATGGGTGGAGATTTTATCTATCGATGGGGCAATCCTTCAAATTATGGCACTTCCGGTCCACAAACAATTCCTGGCCCCGTGCATGATCCGAGGTGGATCAAGGATGATGGACGAATAAACGGCGGGTACATACAGTTTTTCAATAACGACGGCAATAGTGGAAATTCTACCGTGGATGCCATCGATGCCCCTGCAGACGGATACAATTATACGCTTGTCCCGGGGCAGTCCTACGGCCCGTCAACCTATACTTGGCGGCATGATTGCATCGATAATGCCAATGGACAGTCAGCAAGTGAGAAATTGTCCAATGGCAACACCTTTGTAAATCTATCAGGTGAGTACATGTATGAGGTAGATTCAAATGACAATGTCGTATGGCAATATCCTGTAGGCCCGGCGAAAGCCTTTCGCTACGAATGCACATACCCGGGCATCCAAATCCTTATGGGTGTTGACTGCAACTGCGATGCTGGAGGCACAGCGTACATCGATTCCTGCGGTGATTGTGTTGGTGGCAATACCGGCTTAACTCCCTGTGTGGTGATATTCGTAGTCACGGCAAGTGCCACTGATGCGACAGCTGGCATATGTGATGGTACTGCCACTGCAACGATTACTGGTGGTCTTTCTCCATATACATATTTGTGGAACACATCCCCTGTTCAGACAACTGTAACGGCTGCAGGACTGTGTGGGAATACAAGCTACACGGTGCTCGTAACAGATGCCAATGGCGATACCACAAGTACCAATATTTTCATTACAGAATCGGGATCAACGGGTGTGGAAGAAACCCATACAGAAAAGTTGGTTGTCTTCCCCAACCCCAGCACCGGCATTTTCGAATTGGGTGGATTGGGCAAAGCAGGCAATTATAGGGTGCAGGTATCTGACATGTACGGCCATGAGGTGCTCACTTTAAGCGATGAGAGAAATATTGATTTGTCAGGTGAAGCGGCTGGTGTTTATTTCATAAGGGTAGAGTTCGACAATGCCAGGTCATACACGAAAATGATAT
This sequence comes from Flavobacteriales bacterium, assembly GCA_012965955.1. GTDB lineage: Bacteria > Bacteroidota > Bacteroidia > NORP154 > NORP154. Next base: position 2,572 of record DTRK01000064.1, on the reverse strand, counting down.
CGCTGATCAAGTAAATAACGCCTGGTGAAAAAAGCCCTAGTAATTTGGTCGGCGATGCTGCTATCCTTCAGCCACAACACTTCGGCTCAATCATTATATAGCGACAGCAGTATTGTCGAAATACGCATTTATTTTACTGAGTCCAACTGGGATGCCATACTGGACAGCTTATATGTTGATGGGCTTGAAGAGCGCTTAATGAGCAGTCTCTCAATCGATGGGATGCCTTATGACAGTGTTGGGATCCGATACAAGGGATATAGCTCTGTTAGCGTCAACCGCGTCAAGAACCCATTTAACATAAAGCTGGATTACGTGATAGATGACCAAAATCACCAGGGCTATGACAAGATTAAATTGAGCAATGTCATTCAGGATCCCTCTTTTGTAAGAGAGGTCCTCTCCTACGAAATTGCCAGAAAGTACATGCCTGCCTCTCAGGCCAATTTTTCCAATGTGTACATAAATGATACGCTCATCGGCTTGTATACCAATGTAGAATCGGTCAAGAAGGATTTTTTATTGAAGCATTATAAAACAAAAGTGCACTCCTTCTTTAAAGGCAACCCGGAAAGCCTGGACCTCAATGGAGAAAACTCCAATCTCAGTAACTCCCCGGGTACAGATTCAGCAAATTATTACCCTTATTACGACCTTAAATCTGATAACGGGTGGGCAGACTTATATGAATTGATTGATGTTTTGAATAATACACCAAACGATATTGAGACGGTATTGAATGTAGATCGGACACTATGGATGCATGCCTTCAATTACTGCCTGATCAATTTTGACAGCTATGTGGGCTATGCCCAGAACTACTACCTCTACCAGGATCACAACGGGCAGTTCAATCCTATTTTATGGGATCTGAATATGTCATTCGCGAGTTTCCGTCTGGCAGACGCTTCTGAATTCTGGGATGGATTTACAACCGCCGAGGCCCAGGTTATGGATCCACTCTTACATTACAACAGCATCTCTGTCTATCCCAGGCCTCTGATGAGAAACCTATTCGACAGCGACACCTACCGAAGAATGTACCTGGCGCATATGCGCACCATTATGGAAGAGAATTTTGACAATCAGTGGTTCGCTGCCCGTGCGCAAGAGCTCCAAGCACTGATTGATACATCCGTTATGAATGACACCAATAAGTTTTATTCCTACACGGACTTTCTGGATAATCTAACGGTAACGGTTACAGATCTCGTTGATTACCCCGGTATAACAGAATTGATGGATGCCCGCTCAACCTTTTTGAGCACGTATACCGGGTTTACAGGTGTCCCGGCAATTTCTGGAATAACAAACGCTCCCCTGAGTCCCAATGCCGGAGACAACTTGAACATAACGGCAACTGTTACAGATGCTGCAGAGGTGTATTTGTACTATCGATACAGTGCTGCCGATATCTTTCAGTCTGCGGTGATGCTGGATGACGGGACCAATGGCGACGGGGGTGTTGGTGACGGGGTTTATGGCGCCACGCTGAGCAACGTTGGGAATGTGATCCAGTACTATTTGTACGCACAAAATGATTCGGCAGGAAGATTCTCCCCCGAAAGAGCGGCCTATGAATATTATTCACTTGAATCGGTCCTCGGATTCCAGGATGTGGTGATCAATGAGTTCATGGCTTCCAATAGTTCAACGCAAACAGATGAGAATGGAGAGGCAGATGATTGGATAGAACTTTATAACAGGACCAGTGCTACCGTATCCACGAAAGGCCTGTATCTAACCGATGTCATAGACACCTTGTTCAAATGGGCCATGCCCGATTTCAGCATTGAACCAGATGGATATCTCATCGTTTGGGCTGACAACGACACTTCGCAGGGGGCACTACACGCCAACTTTAAGCTCTCTTTACTGGGTGATGAAATAATTCTCAGCAATGCCAATGGCAGCATTATAGATTCAGTGAGCTTTGGACTCCAAATGACAGACATCTCTACCGGCAGGTCGCCCAATGGGACCGGCAGCTTTACGGCCCTTCCACCTACTTTTGGATGGAATAATGATGTTTCGGCAATCCCACCAGCAGAAGAAGCGCCAAATAGCCTATTCCTGTTTCCAAATCCCGCTGAGACCAAATTCTACATTCAATCACCAGTCGCGAACGCTCAAGTGAGGATCACTGCGGCAGATGGAAGGCAGGTATTGTTGAAAAATGTAAATTCAAACAATGGTTGGATTGAGGTAGATGCTTCTGAATATGCCAAAGGGCTCTATTTGGTTACGGTATCAGATGACACTACCATTGTTTCCCAAAAATTAATTATTAGATAAACACAGACTATGAAACCGAAGAACCACGAACACCACAAAAAATCAAATATTGCCGTGACTAAACAGGTACTTTCCTTATCTCTGGCCTTAGCGCTTGCTGTTCTGGCAAACGCTCAAACATTTACGAATTATACCGTTGACAGTGGACTGGTCAATAACAATGTGCTATGCGTTGATGTTGCGGCAGGAGATGTCATTTGGTTTGGAACACAAGAGGGCGTTTCTGTCTATGATGGAATCACGTGGGCCACCCATACTACTTCAACGGATTCAGGCC
>DTRK01000063.1:10844-15566 GCA_012965955.1 Flavobacteriales bacterium | reverse complement strand
GTTGTTCAGAAGTACCTCAACAAGATCTCCGGACCCTTGCTGGACAGAATTGACATCCATGTAGAGGTAACACCCGTCCCGTTCGATCAGCTTTCTGGATCCAGGATGGCAGAAGCCAGTGAGGATATCCGTGAACGGGTAGAAGCAGCCCGAATTATTCAGGGAAAGCGATTTGTAGATACTGAAGGAGTCCATTGCAATGCCCAGATGTCGACAAAGGCACTGAGAAATTTATGTGTGATAGATTCAGCTGGGCTGAATTTATTAAAAACTGCGATGGATCGGCTGGGCTTATCCGCGAGGGCTTATGATCGAATTCTTAAGGTGTCACGAACAATTGCCGATTTAGCCGAATCTGAGGAGATTAAGAATGAACATCTGGCTGAAGCCATACAGTACCGGAGCCTGGATAGGGAGAATTGGGCGGGATGACGTTCTCTGTTTGGTGCAGAAGCACCCTGAACCGATAGGTTAGGTTCCGATCAGGATGCTATTGAACACACCTAATTCAACATACACTCGCTTTAAATCAGTATTTGCTGTATCACCTGCTAAAAAGCAAGAATTACTTTCTAAGTGGTCGGCTATTATTGATTAATTTCATACATACTCTAATCATGACATTAAATAAGACTTCAGAACCTTTATTTCATAGAATAATATTAAGCTTAGCGGTCATTATTTATGGAATAACAGCTTGGAATAGTCATGGTTTTTTCTACCCTGACGAACACTATCAAGTTCTTGAGTTTGTAGGCTTAAAACTTGGCATAAATGAACCTTGGAACTTAAGCTGGGAATATCATGAGCAAATTCGTTCAAGCGTACAACCAGCCTTAGCCTATGTAATTATTCAACTATGTAACTGCCTGGGATTAAATGATATTTACGATCAAGTTGTGGTGTTAAGATTGCTTACAGCGGTACTTGCTCTTCTGAGTGTTTCGTTTTTTGTTAAAACCGTCTTGACGAATAACTACATTAAGCAATCGCGGCTATACATTTTCCTCAGTTATTTTTTACTTTTTATTCCCTTTTTAAGTGTGAGGTTTGCCGCTGAAACCTGGGGAGGCCTCCTATTGTTAATTCCAACAGCATTCCTTTTACAAAAGAATCAACCCAATCCATTTATTATTGGATTGCTCTTTGGCTTAAGCTTCGTTTTTAGATTTCAAATGGCCATTTCTATTGTTGGAATTCTTCTGTGGATTTATATCATAAGAAAAGAAAACCTCAATTACCTCTTCAAAATATGTATCAGCGGTTTGCTTGTTGTATCGCTTGCAACATGTATTGATGCTTGGTTTTATGGAGAATTTGTTTTTACTCCATGGCAATATTTTTCAGCTACACTTTTTGACAACGATTTACCTAGATTTCATGAAACGCCATTTTACCGTTACCCTATTGATATTATAATTGCCTTTACTCCCTTATTAGGATTGTTTGTGTTGATTGGGGCCGGTTACTTTTTTTTGAAACAAAACAAAAACATAGTTACATGGATAATAATTCCTTTTCTAGCAATTCATTCATTGGTACCGCATAAAGAAATACGCTTTTTAATCCCTATCCTTTTTTATGTACCACTAATTGTATGTGTATTTATTGATAAATTAAATGAACTAAATAATGTCAAACTTGGTGATATTGGGAAATGGATTGGGCAATTGCTTTTGGTTGTCTTTTTGATAGTAAATGCCTATGTTATTTACGGTAATTCTATAAAGGCCGCAGGCAGAAGTAAAATTGGGATGGCGCACTACATTCACAATAACTATAAAGACAAAAAAATTAACATTATTCACACGGCCCATGCAAACCCCTACCAACCTTGGGGTGCAGATATCAGGTTTTATCTCGACACCAATTACATTACTCATCAGGTGAATACTATTTGTAATATTAATAGATCCTATTTGGTAGATAGTCTCCACAACATATTAGTAATACGGCAATCTGATTTAGAACTATATCCAAGTTGTTTGAAGCATTTCGAAGCATTAAATTTAAAACTTGAAAAGCAATTGTTTGCAGCTCCTCTTTTGGCAATACATCCTTATTACCAATTATTTGAAAGCGATAAAAACTTAATGCTCTACTCTTGGAACAAATAGACTCAAATTTGAATATTCCTATAAAAATAGGACATTACCTGCCTGAAGCAATACAGCATAGAAGCCTGGATAGGGAGAATTGGGAGGGATGACGTCCCCTGTTACGTGCAACTGCAACAAACCACCCGGCAGTTTAGGTGCCTAGGTATTCTAGGATACAAGCAACCAACTTAAACAATACAACTTACCTATATCAACCCACATGAAAGGAATGCAAAACGCACAATTGCTGTAAATGCAGAAGCCAGGACTTATTTCTAAGTCAATTTATTCCACTTTCTTTGACTATATACACCCGAATCATTTAGTGTAATGGAATGTCCCCGTTCTGTATAAGGTCCTCGCATTACCACGACCCACAGGAAATTGCCTCTAGTATCTAATTTGCTGATAAACATGTGATTTCCTGTGGAAGACAAATGCAACACTGCCGGCAAGGGGTCAAAGTCAGCAGCGGCAGAAAAGCGGCCTGTCGTATAAACATTGCCCATAGTGTCAACGGCAATGGAATAACTCCATTCGCTCGAAGGCCCCCTGATTCTCCCGCCCCATTCGAAATTGCCTGAAGCGTCTAATTTGCAGACAAACGTGTCATCCGTTCCTAATGAGGCTGAACCGAGCTTTGCCAGCCCGGGGTCAATGTCAATAGTGCCTGCAAAGGAGCCTGTCGTGTAGATGTTTCCCTCAGCATCTAATGTAATGGAATTACCCCTATCAGCGAATCCCACCCTCAATTGGGATGGTGCCTTGGAGGGGGCGGGATGCTGCGCACAAGCATTTTTATTATCCACAAAAAACATGGCGCACAACTCTATGGAGATGAAAAAACTAGAGAGATGACTCGATATTTTCATGCTGTAGCGGGATTAAACATGCACTTGGCACAGGAGATTACCCAATCCAGAAAATGGAAATGCATAATCTCATTATTACCAATGTTTATAATGATAGTGTCTTAGATAACACAAAAAGTTACATTTGTTTATAGTCACCAGAGTAAATCGACAATGATGTAGCAATGGCTGTCCGGGCAAAATGTCGACTTTAAACTTGAGATTGTCAGATGGGAACACCATAAGGCACTTTGCCGGATCAGAAACTAACACTTAGCAGAAGCGATTCAATATCGCCGCCTAACCAGAGAGAATTGGGCGGGGTAATTATTCCTGTACTGGAGAGATTATTGCACCACCAGCCGTAGCGCGACTTCATTTTCAGCATTCACAATTTTGACTGTATAGATGCCTGGGGAGATCTGCGAAACATTCAACTCACTTGATGAAAGCGCAGCATCAAATGTTTTCACATACACACACTTACCGATTAGATCCGTAACGGTAACCACAGCGTTTTTGTCAAGCAGTTTAGACTCAATTGTGAAACTGCCATTTGATGGATTGGGGAAAACAGCGATGTCATTGTGTATTGTATGATCCTGGATGCTTGTAAAAACTGGCACAGAATTACACGTCATATTGCTGCCACTGCCATTCGTTGCTGTGAGGCAAACACTGTATGATTGCCCAACCACAGCGTAGAGGTGACTGGGATTCTGTTGGGTGGACAAATTTCCATCATCAAAATTCCACAACCAGCTTGTTGGAGTATTGGTTGAGGCATCTGTAAAGTCCACCATGCCGCCGCCAGACCCTGAGTAGGTAAATGCTGCTACTGGCGCTGCCCCTCCTCCCGTTGTCGTGTCTGTAACAGCTACTGAATTACAAAAAGTGTCGCTTCCGTTGCTGTTCGTTGCTGTAAGACATACATTGTATGATTGCCCAACCACAGCGTAGAGGTGACTGGGATTCTGTTGGGTGGACAAATTTCCATCATCAAAATTCCACAACCAGCTTGCGGGAGTATTCGTAGATCCGTCCGTAAAATTCACTACACCACCTCCAATGTCTGCGGATGTAAATGATGCTACTGGTGCTGAACCTGCCACCGTTCCTGTTCCTGGAATTGCCTGATATCGCAATACGGTAGTGGTAGGGCTTCCTTGATCATCGTCTGTCGACCCATAAACAACAATGGGTTCTTGCGATTCCTCATCGAAATAGTAGTAATAGTCATCTGTCACATTGATAACTACTGCAGGAGTCCCCAGGATATAGGCCTTAATGGCAAATGATTCTGTTACATGGACCCTAATAACGCTATCAAACACTTCCGGATCCCCTCCAAACACCAAAGGCGGCAATGATAATGTGCCATACTGATCCGGTACTGCCAGGTAATTCCCAGACTCGATGGTCACTGAATCCTCACCAACTCCCAACGGGCTCATATTACCAGCATAAGTGGTGCTCCAGTTAGTTCCGGGATCAATAGGAAATTCAAAACGGTTCCATGCTACCTTATAGTAAATACTGCTAGAACTGGCATAACCCCATCTCATGATCGTGTTTGCAGTAGTTTCAAAATATTCATATCCGGATTGAACAGAGTTGGCCATGGCTATATTAGATGATGTGAAATTACCTGCTTCAGGTGTTGTAGAAGGATCAACATACCAAAAGTCGGTATTGTTAGCAGCGCTCAGCGCCGTAAAATTCCATATAACATCAGTAGCGCCACCTGATCCATCTGCATTAAATCCAAATGC
>DTRK01000063.1:0-10815 GCA_012965955.1 Flavobacteriales bacterium | reverse complement strand
GGAAGTGATTTGCGGGAATTGAGCGAACACGGCTCCCGAAAAACAAACAGCGATGATAAGTGTTACCGCCTTTATAGTGAATTTAAACAATGGTGTTTTCATCGCGTAGATTTACGGCCAGCAAGCAGGCCGGATTTATTATTGTATGAATATCAAGACGGGAGAAATATACAAAAGGCGGCTATTGTATCAAAGCGTACTCAGTAAGATAAGCATCGTAAAAGCCTCAAAATCGAATATTTCATGGGGAGGTGGGTGATGGACGCTCGTTATTCAACAACCACCTGTTTGTGGGTGATTCGTTTGTTTGAAACTAGCTGAACGGGGGGTAACCCCAGAAGCGTACACGCCAAGATCAGGCTGGCCGTTACAATTCCCCTTAATCTAAGTCAACTTTCAGAAGACAACTTCTGTCAGAGAACAGTAGCAATAACTTAATAGAAGAACCCTACCTTGTGCCTTTCTGAATCAGTTCCTCACCGAGTTCCAGAAAAGCGGTACCGTAGTCGGTACGCTCAATAGTGTTTAAGACATAATGTGTTCCGGCGTTGTCTTTGACCTCTGTGATCGTGTCGTTTCGAACAACGTGGATGGGAGCTATCAGTGATTCAACGGGACTGGCCTCGGAGCCGCAACCGATGAACAATACACAAGCGAAAAACACGAATACTACTAATTTCAACCTACTCTTCATTTCTTCCATTATCTATATACTATTACGTTTAGAACGCCTTTAATATTGCATCGCAAGGTAGTAATGCATATGCTTGGTTCTCATAAAATTATATAAAAACCAGTCATTTTTAGATGAACCAGCCTAAATCTTCGATGGAATCTTCGCCAGATTTGCCTGCAGCGGGTGGGCATTTACATTACATGGTAAAGTGAGGCAATCAAAGAAGACAATTCAAGTCTTTGGGAAACAACTAGATAATGAATTTTCGAACGGCGACTCCCTGGTTGTTTCTTACAACTACTATGTAAAGGCCATGAGGAAGGTATGAAAGGTTGAGCAGAATTTCCCCGCCAGTGCTCATTTCAACAGTTGTTTGAGAGATGATTCGCCTACCGCCCAGACTAAGTATAAATACTTCAACATCACCATTGTCGCCAGCAGTCGTCAGTCCCAGCTTCAAAGCATGACCAGGCACCACAATAAGGTGGTCAATCATAATTTCCTCATCTAAACCAGCTGCTTCCGACATAGTGGTCACACCCGCGAAATTATAGACAGGATAAGCGCTGTTGTTAAACGGATCAGTGTCTCCTGGCGCATCTGCCAGACAAAATGTTGAGCTATTAGAAGTATCATTAAGGGTAAATAACGCGGTGAACGTGTAGCTCATTGTATCTCCTGGTGCCAGGGTATCTGTCCAGATCTCGTCAAGCGCTGTATTGGTATTGTTTATTCCAATATTGAACTTAATCTGCATGGTGGTTATCGTCGTCGTTCCATTGTTGAACACCTGGGCGGTCACAGGAAATGTACTGCCAATGATCAACGTTGATCCCGTAACTGGATCGAGGACGGCGCTGACTCCGGCGTTGGTTTGGGCATTGGCAGCAGGGTTTAATGAAACAAGGAGTGCTGCAATTGCTGCGGCAAATAAGGAGAGTCGTTTGTTCATTGTGAAGGTTTTATTCATTGGCGGTTATCACTTTTACATTTGGCAAGAGCCTTTTTGCGTCCTCGAATTGTGTGCCTTTCCACTCTGGATGATCCCGTATATCTAGTTCTTCAAGGTTCGGAATTTTCGCAACTACGGCAGGCACTTTGGCTAAAAATCGAGTTCCTGTCAAATTGAGTACGCGTAATTTTTTAAGTTCTGCCATTTCAGGCGGAAGGGTTGAAAATCTGTTAAAGGACAGATCCAGGCATTCCAGGTTCACCAGCTTGGCAATGCTGGGATCGATTGAGGTAAGCTTAAGCATGGCGATGTCCAGCTTTACGACTTTCTCTGGCTCCTTCAAAGCCTCTTCCATTGAATAGTAGGTGTCCGCATCATCACAATGTTCAACCTCAACAGGCGAGTGAGAAAAGCAGATCAATGACAACGCTAGGACAGCGGAAAGTGATATGGGTCTCATAGTCATCTAAATAAGGTTAAAGGGCGATCCTAACAAATTTAAGGTATGAGATTCATGATTGCAAGATAATACAAAGATGGTGCGTAACTATTGCTAATTTGTATCAGGCCGTACATAGATAACCAAGTACCTGGCAAGGGGCAACATGAAGCCGACGCAGAAATACCGCAAAACAAGACATGAAGTCTTTCTTATCTGGCTTTAGCCAGATTTCCAATACTCCACTTACATCACTTTCCGTGACATTGTTTGAATTTCCTTCCACTGCCACACGGACACGGCTCGTTGCGGCCTACTTTTTTTTCGACCCTTACAGGCTGAACCCGTTGTTGAGGAGCTCCTTGCGGCTGTCCTTGCTGAGTAGCTTGCTGTTCTGGATTTCTTGCCTGAACTACACCAGGAAGATCTGCCCGGCCAGCGGTTACCTGGCTGTAATCAGTACGTTTGGGACCTTCGGCTTCCCTTACATTCGCTGATCCATTTGCAGTTGGCAAACGCCCCTTAAACAAAAAGGAGCTAATGTCAGTATTGAAATCCTGCATCATGGTCTTAAATAAACCAAATGACTCGAATTTGTAAATTAATAATGGATCTTTCTGTTCATAGGTGGCGTGCTGAACAGATGTACGAAGCTCATCCAACTCTCTAAGATGCTCCTTCCAGGCATCATCAATCATGGCTAGCGTGATGTTTCTTTCAAAGGACTTGACCAATTCCGCCCCTTTGGAGTTATATGTTTTTTCTAAATTCGTGATAACCTGTAAGGTCTTTACCCCGTCAGTAAATGGGACTACGATATTTTCGTAGGTGGCAGATTGGTTCTCGTACACCCCTGTGATTACCGGCATTGACTGCTCCATAATCTTCTCAGATTTGACTTTGTACAGCGACATGGCTTTTGCATAGAGTTTTTCAGTAATCTCATCTGCATTTAGCTTCATAAATTCTTCTTCTGATACGGGAGGCTCTGAAGTGAGTACTCTCAGTAGCTCCATTTTGAATCCTTCGTAGTCGCGCAGTTCCTGATACGATTCAACAAGACCTTCGGAGACATCATAAATCATGTTCGCTATGTCAACTGAAAGCCGTTCGCCATACAATGCATGTCGTCGTTTGTCGTAAATCACCTCCCTTTGAGAGTTCATCACATCATCATACTCGAGCAAGCGCTTTCTAATTCCGAAATTGTTCTCTTCCACTTTCCTCTGAGCCCTTTCTATGGATTTAGTGATCATGGAATGTTGTATCACTTCACCCTCCTCAAGACCCATTCTATCCATCAATTTGGCTATTCTTCCAGATCCAAAAAGACGCATGAGGTTGTCTTCAAGAGAAACGTAGAACTGACTTGATCCCGGGTCTCCCTGTCGTCCGGCCCTTCCTCGGAGTTGCCTGTCAACACGTCGTGATTCATGGCGCTCTGTTCCAATAATGGCCAACCCTCCAGCTTCTTTCACGCCCTCTCGAAGCTTGATATCCGTTCCTCTACCAGCCATGTTGGTGGCAATAGTTACAGCTCCGGTCCTTCCTGCTTCAGCCACAATATCGGCTTCTCGCTGGTGTAGTTTTGCGTTCAATACATTGTGCTTAATCCCACGCATTTTCAACATGCGACTCAATAGTTCCGAGATCTCCACCGAAGTGGTTCCTACCAGGACAGGTCTTCCGTTCTGTGTCAGACTGTCAATTTCTTCAATAACCGCACTGTACTTCTCACGAGTGGTTTTGTAGATGAGATCCTCTGCATCATTTCTGACAATCGGTCGGTTTGTAGGAATGACAACCACATCCAGTTTATAAATGTTCCACAGCTCACCTGCTTCTGTTTCCGCTGTTCCAGTCATACCCGCTAATTTGTGGTACATCCTGAAATAATTCTGGAGTGTCACCGTAGCATATGTTTGCGTAGCGGCTTCGATTTTTACATTTTCTTTGGCTTCGATCGCCTGGTGCAGGCCGTCAGAATATCGCCTTCCTTCCATGATCCTACCTGTTTGCTCATCAACGATCTTGATCTTGCCATCCATGAGTACGTATTCTACGTCCATTTCAAATAAGGTGTAGGCCTTAAGTAATTGATTCATGGTATGAATACGCTCACTCTTGATGGAGAACTCCCTCATTAATTCACCTTTTTGGCCAGTTATCTCTTGTTCATCAGCGCCACTTTCCTCAATCTCCACTACCTGTGCACCAACGTCAGGCAAGACAAAAAAGGATGGATCATCAGTTGAGTCAGTAATAAGATCAATCCCTTTCTCCGTGAGTTCTATTGAGTTGTTCTTTTCATCAATGACAAAGTAGAGCTCCTCGTCAATGATGTGCATTTCCTTGTTCTGGTCCTGCATGTAGTAATTTTCTGTCTTCTGAAGCTTCGCCTTCACGCCATCCTCACTTAGGTACTTGATCAAGGGCTTGTTCTTCGGAAGTCCACGAAAGGCCCTGAGTAGAGCCATCCCACCTGCCTGCCCGTCCTCTTTGGTTCCACCATCCTTGAGTAGCCTCTTAGAGTCAGATAGTGCTGTTGTAACGAATTTTCTCTGGGCGGCCATGAGCCTCTCGACTTTTGGCTTAAGCTCGTTAAATTCATGGCGGTCACCCTGGGGGGTGGGGCCAGAAATAATCAAAGGTGTTCTTGCATCATCAATTAAGACAGAATCTACCTCATCAACGATTGAATAGTAGTGCTTTCGCTGCACCAGGCCCTCTACGCTGCTTGACATATTATCACGCAGGTAGTCGAATCCAAATTCATTGTTGGTCCCGTATGTTACATCGGCATGATATGCTGCCCTTCTCATCTCCGAGTTGGGTTCGTGCTTGTCAATACAATCTACTTTAAGTCCATGAAATTCGAAAATAGTGCCCATCCACTCGGAGTCCCTTCGTGCCAGGTAATCATTAACGGTGACTATATGTACTCCATTACCAGCGAGTGCATTGAGATATACTGGCAAGGTTGCGACCAGTGTTTTCCCTTCACCAGTGGCCATTTCTGCAATTTTTCCCTGGTGAAGAATGATGCCACCAATAAGTTGAACATCATAATGAACCATGTCCCATTTCACTGTAACTCCACCGGCGGTCCAAGAGTTCATATATACGGCTTTATCTCCCTGAATCTCTACTTTATCACTTTCTGATGCAAGGTCTCTGTCAAAATCTGTCGCGGAAACTTCGACGGTCTCATTTTCCTTAAAGCGCTTTGCTGTCTCTTTCACCACCGCAAATGACTCAGGTAAAAGCTCTAGAAGTATGTCTTCAGTTTTGGTGGTAATGAGTTTTTCAAGCTCGTCGATCTGATTATAAGACTTCTCTTTCTGCTCTACATCCATCGCTGGATTGTCTTCAATTTCCTTTCTAAGGCCCTTGATCTCATCTTTTTCCTGAGCAATATGAGATTGAAGTTGCGCCTTAAGTTCAGGGGTCTTGGCGCGCAGTTCATCATTGCTGAGCCTCGTTATAGACTCATACGCTTCATGGATTTTTTCCACCAAAGGCATGACCTCCTTTACGTCAGAGTCAGACTTCTTCCCGAAGATCTTAAAGACGGTAGCGAGCAAATTTGCCATTGGTTAAAGCATAAAAAACAGGAGCCTGACTGCCGTGGCCTGAGGCTTTGGTCGTCTGAGACCGGCATAGGCGGGCGCGAAGATACGGAAAATGGGCAATATAATACTTAGCCCAATCTGATAAAACTAGTATTCGTCCTCGTGAAAGAAAAAGTCGTCTTTTGTGGGGTAATCTGGCCAGATATCCTCGATCCTTTCGTAAACCTCTCCCTCATCTTCAATTTCCTGCAGATTCTCTATTACTTCCAGTGGAGCGCCAGAACGAATGCCGTAATCAATAAGTTCTTCCTTTGTAGCCGGCCATGGTGCGTCTTCCAACTTTGAGGCTAATTCAAGCGTCCAATACATAATCCTCCTTTTTTAGCTTATATAAACAACGATAAGACCGTCTAAAATGTTACGGTTTTGCCAATGCTCATTTTTAGGGCGGACAAAAATATCATTTAGCTAATAAAAAACAAACAATTCGGAAAGAAATTTATTGCATGCCTTTCCAGGGAATTTCTTGCACGTTGAGGTCGGCACTCACTTTCCTTGAAAGCATGAAAAGGTAATCGGAGAGTCTGTTGAGATATTTTAATACGATTCCAGAAGATTCTGCAGTTGAATCCAGCCTGTTGGTGGCTCTTTCGGCCCTTCGGCAGATGCAGCGTGCGACGTGAATATGGGATACAGCAGGGTGTCCGCCCGGTAAAATAAATGAGCGCATTTCAGGCAATACATCCGCCCATTCATCCATAGCATTTTCGAGCAGGACGATATCGTCTTCTGATAGTGACGGGATTTTAACTTTCGATTTGTCCGGGTCAGAAGCAAGAATAGATCCTATGGTGAAGAGATCATTTTGAATTTTAATCAAGGCGGCCTTGCAGTCTTCATGAATAGTCTGGTCCCGAATAAGCCCAATATAAGAGTTGAGTTCATCCACCGTGCCGTAGGCTTCAATTCTATCGTGGTGCTTGTCAACCCTCATGCCTCCCAACAGCGAGGTTTGTCCTTTATCTCCTTTTTTGGTATAAATTTTCATTGAAGAGGTGTTCAAGCTATTGCGGGTTTCTTGTGCACAATATTGTTATTGGGCTCATCAGAGGCGATTTGCCCATCGATCAATCGCACAATTCTATGTGCGTGCTTTGCGATATCTTCTTCGTGAGTAACAATGATAATCGTATTCCCTTTCTGATGTACGTCTTCGAGTAGGCCCATAATTTCTGCTGACGTTTTTGAATCGAGATTTCCTGTCGGCTCATCTGCAAGAATAATTGACGGGTGATTTACCATGGCCCGTGCTATTGCGACTCTTTGTTTCTGTCCACCTGATAGTTCATTGGGCTTGTGCTTGACACGGTCAGAAAGTTCAACCTGATCTAAGACTTTCATGGCGCGTTCTTCTCTCTCTGACTTGTTAAATCCAGCATAAATGAGTGGTAGGATTACATTATCAAGAGCAGTAGCACGAGGGAGCAGATTAAATGTTTGAAACACAAAGCCAATCTCCTTGTTCCTGATCTCTGCCAGCTCATCGTCGGAAAGCCTGCTCACGTCATTGCCATTGAGCACATAGTGTCCGCTGGTAGGTGTATCGAGGCAGCCTACCAAGTTCATCAATGTCGATTTTCCCGAACCGGAAGGGCCCATGAGCGCAACGAATTCGTTTTTCCGGATTGAAAGTGAAACTGATCGCAGCGCCTTCACTACTTCAGAACCGACACGGAAATGCCGAACGATTTCTTTGAGTTCTATTATTATGTTGTCCCCTGACTCAGTCATAATCTGGATTCTTAATAACGCACAAATGTAAGGAATGTGTTAAATCACACATACCAGAATATGCTTTTGTCATTAATTTGAATGATGATTACTTTTGCCAGTGGTTGTTGAAAACCCATAAAACACTAGATGATGAGCAGATTTTTCCTAATGAGTTTGACCTGTGTCGGTGCCTGGTTAATTTCGCTAAACTTGCAGGCTCAAAACGAAGATGTTGATTCCGGGGGTGGGGAGGGACATCATCACAGAAATGAGTTAAGTGTTGCAACAGGTCTGGTGCCTTTGATAGCAGAGGGCGAGCTGTCCTGGGGTATTCATATACACTACATCAGGGGAATTGGAGACGAGAATAAAGTTGGCATTGGGATAGGGCTGGAAACCATAGTTGACGAGCACAGGCACTATACAATCTCAGGGGTGCTTCACTACAGAATTTACAAGGGCTTAATATTCTCCCTCGCACCTGGGTTGTTGATTTTGAAGGAGGAGGATAAATACCTGCTCCAATTTGCGCAGCATTTTGAGCTGGCTTATGAACTGGAGATCGGAGAATTTCATTTAGGGCCCGTTGCTGAGTTGGGCTTAGAGACTATTGGTGTACATTATATGGTTGGGTTGCATTTCGGTATAGATTTCTAGAAAACGCATCAAAATCGCAAAATATAGGCCTGCTTTTCAAACTTGGGATCGAGAAATAGTATCCCGACTTCAAATAAATCAATA
This sequence comes from Flavobacteriales bacterium, assembly GCA_012965955.1. GTDB lineage: Bacteria > Bacteroidota > Bacteroidia > NORP154 > NORP154. Next base: position 2,662 of record DTRK01000063.1, on the reverse strand, counting down.
CTCACCGCCACCTGAGGGTGGTTTTTAATATCTGTCCAGGCTTCCTGCATCTCTACCGACCAGTGAATGTCATCCAATACGATAACAGAACTGTCAGAAGTCTTTTTCAGACAGGCTTCAAAGTATTGAATGGCCGGCCCCTTTTGGTGGTTGCCGTCGATAAAGACAAAGTCCAATTGGGGTAAAGAGTCTAATGTCTTGTCCAAAGTGTTTTCAAAAGATCCAATGGTCAGCACGGTGTTGCTCAGTTTCAACGTGTCAAACGTTTCCTGAGCGATATTGGCAATTTCAGGACAGCCTTCAAGTGTTGTCAATTGACTGGTGGGGCTCACGGATGCTAGATAAGCGCTTGTAATTCCCAATGAGGTACCCAACTCCAGCAGATACGTTGGTTTGAAGTGATTTGCCAGTCGAAACAGAAGCTCAGCTGTTTTCGGTTTTTTTAGAGATTTAGCAGCGATATTGGCTACTTTTCTGTTGGTTGAGTTTCCAGTTCCATAATCTGTAACCTGGATAATGGAAGTGTCGAGCAGTAACCTAGAGCGAACGGATTCAATGTTTGAGAAAACATAATAGGACTTTCTCTCTTTGATTATATTTGTGTAGAGGTCGTAAACAAAGGGCGAGTGTACGCTGTGTTCATTTTTAGCGTAGTATAAATAGTTTAAATACTGAAGAAATTGGGTAATCCTTGTCATAGTCTTAACACAATATTAAGAAAGTGTTTGAATTTCGTATTCAAGATGACAATGATGCGATTATTATTCATCTTTGCACTCGCGATTTTCACAATTGATAATGTGAGTGGACAAGAAAAAAGATCAGATATGGCGAAGTTTACTCTGGTGATACATGGGGGAGCAGGTACGATTCTGAAGAAGAATATGACTGCGGAGAAGGAGCTCGCCTACAGGGATAAGCTGAAAGAGGCATTGTCGGCTGGATACGGCATCTTGAGCAAGGGTGGTAGCAGCATAGATGCGGTTGAAGCGGCTATTATTATTATGGAGGACTCTCCATTGTTTAATGCCGGTAAAGGCGCCGTATTCACCAGTGAGGGGAAAAACGAAATGGATGCCTCTATCATGGATGGGAAGACATTGGAAGCTGGTTCTGTAGCTATGGTCAACACCATTAAAAACCCCATTTCAGCGGCTCGCGCTGTTATGGAGCAATCTCCGCATGTAATGATGGTTGGTGAAGGGGCTGTGAAGTTTGCAAAGGAGCAAAACCTTGAAATTGTGGACTCTTCCTATTTCTATGATGAAAAGCGTTATCAGCAATGGCAAGACTTCAAAGGATCTATTGGAACACAAATGGACCATTCAGATGAAAGAGCAGACAACACTACTGAGCAAATTAATGCCGAGTTTAATGAGCCGGTAGATGAAAAATTCGGAACTGTAGGTGCGGTGGCCATTGATGTGAACGGCAATATCGCGGCCGGAACCTCAACGGGCGGAATGACCAATAAGATGTACGGCAGGGTGGGCGACTCCCCGATCATTGGAGCTGGAACCTATGCCAATAACAAGACTTGTGGAGTGTCGAGTACAGGCCACGGTGAATACTTTATGCGCGCAGTTGTGGCATATGATATCTCTGCCATTATGGAACACAAGGGTGTTTCATTGCAAGAGGCTGCTGACGAGGTGATCCACAACAAGTTGATCAAGCTCGGCGGTTCAGGTGGGATTATCTCGGTTGATTCAGAAGGCAATTTTGCCCTTACCTTCAACACGGAAGGGATGTATAGGGGCAGTATACGTGAAGATGGAGTGCCAAGTGTCTCGATCTACAAGGATTAAATGCAGTCGGCTTTATTTACATTGTTTCAAAGGGGGAGCTGCCTCAGGAATTCCCCCAATAAGCGCGGGCTAAGTAGCAACGTAAAAAGAAAACCGAATACGGCACCGTAAAAGTGTGCATCGTGATTGATATTGTCTCTTGAGTTTTTCGACATATACCAGGAGTAAACGAGGTATGCGATTCCAAGTACGATAGAAGGCATCTTAATGACGAAGTAGAGTGAAATTTCACCCATCGGGTTAAACAGAATACTGGCAAATACGACTGCTGAAACCGCCCCAGAGGCCCCCAGGCCTTTATAAGTTATATCATGCTTGCGTTTACTGAAAGTTACCAGATCGGATGCTACGAGTGCACCAGCATACAAGAGCATATAAAACCAGAGTGCATTAGTACCGAACTCCATTCGATAGTAGTATTCCACAGCTTGCCCGAAAGAGTAAAGCACAAACATGTTTATTAGAAGATGCAGCCAGCTTCCATGGAGCAACCCAGAGGTCAGAAAACGATAGTACTCTTTCTTCCGATGAATCGTGTACGGCTCGAAGATCCAATCATTCAAGAGTTTGGGAGAATTGAATGCCGCGATAGAAGTAAATGCCGTTACAACTACAATAATTTCAGTAACCACGATAAAAAGGATTTTGTTCAAAGATATTAAACTCCGATCGCATTCTTATGTTTTGTCGTGGTGTAGACCATTTGAGCGGTACCGTTAGGTAAATTTGCCAAGTTTGATCGATAATCGGCGACATTTGCGAACATTAAAGTTCATCGGTCGAGATCTATTGCATTGCTACTTGTATTTAAAGAATTCTTATCTTTAGATTTTAACTCTGCTTAATGAGAAAAC
>DTRK01000062.1 GCA_012965955.1 Flavobacteriales bacterium | reverse complement strand
TAAAATCTACTCCTCTTCAACCCTATGTGCGCAGTGACCATTATCATGCCAAACCTGACATCTGCCATAGAAATTCAGAGAATGGTAAGATACTTTTAAATTGGTGATCTCTTCAGTGGTCCTTTGAATTTGCTGAATTCTTGGATCGCAAAACTCAAAAACCTTATTGCAATCCTCACAAATCAAGTGATCGTGTTGTTTGGTCTGGTAGGACTTTTCATACTGTGCCAGTGACTTACCAAACTGATGTTTGGTGATAAGGTCACTGTCAAGTAAGAGCTCAATGGTATTGTATACCGTTGCCTTTGAAATATTGCCGGGCAAATCGGAAACCTTCTGGTAGAGGGACTCTACATTGAAGTGCTCTTCCTGGTTGTAGATACACGCTAATATCGCCAGGCGCTCAGGTGTTTTGCGTTGTTTGTTCTCCTCTAGAAAGGCACAGAACTTCTCACAAACATTTCGCTGTATTTCAGCTTGATCCATGTATTTTTTAGTGTATTCGCTCTACACCATTCACACCTTTCACTCTCTTGAGCTTCTTCATCAAATCAGTGAGGTGGGTGGTGTCTTGCACGTACAGCATAATTGTTCCTTCAAATATGCCATCGTCACTTTCAAAACCGATAGAGCGCATATTGACGTTCAGATCCGTAGAGATTATTTTGGTAATGCTGTTGACTATTCCCATGTCGTCAATACCAGTAATCTTCAGTCCAACCAGGAAGGCAATCAACTCTTGATTTGTCCAGCGCGCTTTTACAATGCGATAGGCGTTATTAGACATCATTTGAATGGCGTTAGGGCAGTTTACCCTGTGAATCTTAATTCCCTCGGCAATTGTGATAAACCCGAACACATCATCCCCAGAAATCGGGTTACAGCATGGAGATAATTTATAATCAATTTTTTGGAGCTCTTCCCCAATTACCAAAGTATCTGATTTACCGCGTGTCCTCTTGACTAATTCTTCGAGAGATCTTCCAGGCTTTGCCTTTCTGGGTGAACTCTTGATCTTACCTTGTTCCAGGGTGAATTCCTTCAGTTTTTTAAGATCCAGATTTCCAATGGCCACTCTGTAAAACATATCCTGGCTGTCCTTTACTCCATAGAATGACAGCAGCTTGTTAATGTTTGCTGAGTCGACATGAATCTTCAAATTCTTCATCTTCCGTTCCAATATCTCTCTACCGTCAACTGCCGCTTTCTTCTGCTCTGCCTTAATGGATGCTTTTATTTTCGACTTTGCACGCGCAGTTATTACATATTTCAGCCTATCTTCCTTGGGCTTATTTTTCTTTGATGTGATGATCTCTACCTGATCACCGCTCTTGAGTTCATGACTCAGTGGCACTAATCGTCGATTGACTTTTGTTCCAATGCACTGATTGCCGATTTGCGTGTGTATGTCGTAGGCGAAATCCAGAGCTGTGGCGCCAGCTGGAAGGGTCCTCAAATCGCCCATGGGCGTAAAGACAAATATTTCATCAGAAAACAGGTTCATCTTGAAATCATCAATAAAGTCAAGGGCATCTGGCTCTGGATTTTTGAGCAATTCCTGAATTCTGTTGATCCATTGATCTAATGCAGATTCAGATGAGGCACCTTTGTATTTCCAATGTGCGGCATATCCCTTTTCGGCAATATCGTCCATGCGCTCTGACCTGATTTGAACTTCAACCCATTTCCCTCTAGGGCCCATAACCGTAGTGTGTAGTGATTCGTATCCGTTTGCCTTAGGTGTAGACACCCAATCACGCAGTCGATCGGGGTTGGGTTTGTAGTAATCTGTTACGATTGAATAGGCGCGCCAACAGTCAGCTTTCTCCTTTTTTTCGCCAGAATTAAGGATGATTCGGATCGCAAATAGGTCATATACCTCTTCGAATTCTACATCTTTCTTTTGCATCTTGTTCCAGATGGAAAAGATAGATTTTGTACGGCCTTTGACCTGAAATTCGATGCCTTCGTCTTTCAACGACTGCTTTACCGGAACGGTAAACCGTGATATATATCTTTGTCTCTCGAGTCTTGTATCCGTTAGTTTCTTCTGAATTACCTTATAGACCTTCGGCTCCGTGTATTTCAGCCCGAGGTCCTCGAGCTCGCTTTTGATAGCATAAAGGCCAAGGCGATGCGCCAGCGGTGCATAGAGGTACAGGGTTTCGGAGGCAATTTTAAGCTGCTTATCCCGGCGCATTACTTCCAGGGTTCGCATATTGTGAAGCCGATCTGCTAATTTTATAAGGATAACGCGCACATCATCAGACAGGGTCAGCAGCATTTTCCTAAAGTTCTCAGCTTGTAGGGAGGAGGTACTGTCAAAAACACCAGAGATCTTGGTCAAACCATCAATTATCGAAGCGACCTTCGCCCCAAACATCTGCTCCATATCCTTCAAGGTGAGTTCTGTGTCCTCAACTACGTCATGCAACAAGGCACACACTACTGAAGTTGTTCCGAGGCCAATTTCACTAGCAGCGATTCGTGCAACAGCAATGGGGTGGTAGATATATGGTTCTCCCGATTTGCGACGCATGTTCTTGTGCGCATCGAGGGCAATATTAAAGGCCTTGCGGATGAGCTTCTTTTGTTTCTTGGTAAGCTCACGGCGGCTGCAATCGCGCAGCAACCCGCGATACGCATTTAATATCTCCTTTTTCTCCTTCGCTAGATCAGTTTTCGCCATGCCAAGATTGAACTGGTTTGCTTCAGGTAAAGTTAGGAAAAAGAAAAGAATGCAAATTGCAATTCTTACAGAGGAGGCAAGACTTTGGAACGCACTTCACCGAAACCAATTCTAACACCATCTTTCTCCGCATGTCCTTTCATGATTACGGTATCGCCGTCAAGGATGAATTTTCGCTCCGAGCCATCCTTAAGGGTAAGTGGCTTGGTCCCCTTCCATGCCAATTCCAGCATTGAGCCATATGAATCAGGTGTGTGGCCGCTGACTGTCCCCGAGGCATACAGGTCGCCAACATCGATATTGCATCCGTTGATGGTGTGGTGTGCCAGCTGCTGTGCCATATTCCAGTACATGAACTTGAAGTTCGAGTTGCAAACAGTTGAGGCGTCACCACCTTCCGGTTGAATCTGAACTTCCAACGCTATATCGAAATTGTGTTCTCCGTCATATTGAAGATACGGAAGAACCTCTGGATCTTGATCCGGGCCTGACACTCGAAATGGGTCAAGCGCATCCAATGTTACCACCCAAGGTGAAATGGATGAGGCAAAGCTCTTTCCCAGGAAAGGCCCCAATGGAACGTATTCCCACTTCTGAATGTCTCGGGCCGACCAATCATTGAAGAGAACCATTCCAAATATGTAATCTTCTGCGTCGCCTGTAGAGATACTTTGTCCCAGTGGGTTATTTCTGCCGGTGAAGAAACCCAGTTCCAGTTCAAAATCCAGCAATCGTGATGGGCCAAATGAAGGCGTATCTGCATCATCAGCTTTTGTCTGCCCTTTCGGCCGATTGATGTTAACACCTGATACAACTATCGAAGATGCACGTCCGTGATAACCTACCGGCAAGTGCTTCCAGTTTGGCAGCAAGGCATTGTCAGGGTCTCGAAACATGGTTCCGACATTGGTCGCGTGTTCGATGCTTGAATAAAAGTCGGTATAATCACGAATATCTACCGGTAAATGCAGGGTCGCCATGCTCATAGGGATAAGTACCTTCTCCCGATCTGTTGCATTGTCTCGAAGCGTTGAGTTTTCAGATGCCAGTACCTGAGAAATTCTATCTCTTACACTTCGCCATGTTGACTGTCCTGAAGCCATATAGGCATTCAGTGAATCAGACTTAAATACGCCAATATCAAATTCTAATTCATCAAAATACCCGAGTTCGGCTAGTGCTGATAGATCTAAGACATACTCCCCTATAGCGGTTCCTACTCTGGGGCTTGATTCTGCGGTAGAAAAAACCCCGAATGGAATGTTCTGTATTGGGAAGTCACTTCCGCTTTCTACATCAATCCAGGAGCTAAGGTTTGGGTTGTTTGCTCTTATCATACTGTGGGCATTTTACTTACCATTCCTCTGAATACAGGGGAAATGCTGACATCATCTCATTAACTGTTGATTTCACGGAAGCCGCCTTCGCTTCGTCTCCAACAGCTTGCAGCACTTCATCCATCAGGTCAACAATTTGCATCATGTGATCTTCCTTGAGGCCACGTGTGGTAACCGCTGGTGTTCCAATCCTGATTCCAGACGTCACAAACGGTGACTGATCATCGAATGGCACCATGTTCTTGTTCAACGTTATTCCAGCTTCGTCTAATGCCTCTTCAGCTTGCTTGCCTGTTAGATCTTTCGATCGCATATCAATGAGCATACAGTGATTGTCCGTGCCGTTCGAAATAACATGATATCCTTTTTCAACAAACGCTTCTGCCATTACCTTGGCATTGCTCTGAACCTGCTTGCAGTAAGTCATATAGCCATCTGTTAGCGCTTCACCAAACGCCACTGCTTTAGCGGCGATCACATGTTCCAGCGGCCCGCCCTGAGTTCCGGGAAAGACTCCTGAGTCCAGGATTGCTGACATCATTCGTGTTTTACCCTTTGGAGTGGTGAGTCCCCATGGGTTCTCAAAGTTTTGC